>NZ_LWFT01000738.1:0-4188 GCF_001635105.1 Oleiphilus sp. HI0079 | reverse complement strand
TACCGTTGGGTGTCTTTGGAATCGCTATCGCAACCGTCATTCTGCCAAGTTTATCTGCTAAGAAAGCGAGCGGCTCAGAACAAGCGTTTTCAGATACCATCGACTGGGCTTTGCGGATGGTGTTAGTGATTGGTCTGCCCGCCGCGTTCGCGCTGATTGTATTGGCGGAACCACTCATTACCGTTTTGTTTCATTACGGCGCCTTGCTCGATAATGATGTGCTGCAAGCAGCGAAGAGCTTACGTGCATACGCAGCCGGTTTGTTAGCCTTTATGTTTGTGAAAGTTTTAGCGCCAGGATTCTTTGCAAGACAAGACATGAAGACTCCGGTGAAAATCGGAATCTATGCGATGATTGCGAATATGGTGTTTAACCTGGTCTTGATTTGGCCTCTTCAGCACGCCGGCCTCGCGTTGGCCACAGCGCTTTCTTCATGGTGCAATGCTTTGTGTTTGCTCTGGTTGCTGCGCAAGAGCAATATTTATCGATCTAGTGAGGGCTGGATGCTTTTCTGGCTTAAGCTGGTCGTTGCGTGCTCGGTCATGCTGGGCTTGGTGTTTTGGTTGAACGAACCCACGCAGACCTGGTTTGCTTGGGGGCTGCTGCAACGTATTCAGCATTTGGCGTTAATGGTAGGGGTTGCAATCATGGCGTATTTTGTTGTGTTGCTGTTGTTGGGCGTTAACCTAAAAGCATTACTGCAAGACAAGCACAGTTAGTCCATGTTTCGCGGTAATTTAAATGTACAGGTGAGCTAGAAATGAGTACAGAACACAACGACGAGCTTGATGGCGAAATTAAAGCTTGGCGCACCAGTGAGTTGCATCAGCTTGTGTCGAGAGTGCTGCCGGAGCGCTGTATCTTGAGCGATCAGGCTCAGCGTAAACCATACGAGTGCGACGGTTTGGCGGTTTATAGGGTTGAGCCTGGCTTGGTTGTGCTGCCGGAAAGCAAAGAGCAGGTTCAGGACTTAATGCGCTGCTGTGACCAGCACGGAATTGTTGTTGTTCCCCGAGGAGCAGGGACGGGCTTGTCTGGTGGGGCGCTGCCTATCGTTGGCGCGATTACCTTGTCTCTTTCCAAAATGAATCAGATCATTCGTATTGATGCCGATCAACAGTCTGCTTTGGTGCAGCCAGGAGTGCGTAATCTGGCGGTTAGTGAGGCGGCAGCCTCGCATGGGTTGTATTATGCGCCGGATCCCTCCTCGCAGATTGCCTGTAGTATCGGTGGTAATGTCGCAGAGAATGCCGGTGGTGTGCATTGTTTGAAATATGGCTTAACGGTAAACAATGTTCAATGGGTCGAGCTCGTATTGGCTGATGGTACAATTGAGCGCATTGGCAGTGATGCTTTTGATTCGCCAGGCATGGACTTGCTTTCCCTATTGCACGGATCCGAAGGCATGTTAGGTATCGTCACCGAGGTTTGTCTTAAGTTGATTCCCATTCCTCCTGTTACAAAAACCTTGTTGGTAAGTTTTGCTGAGGTTGAGTCAGCGGCGAATGCCGTTGCTAGCGTGATTGCTGCGGGGATCATTCCTGCAGGGCTAGAAATGATGGATAAACTTGCGATTCAGGCCGCCGAGGATTTTGCTTGTGCTGGCTATCCTAGAGAAGCCGAGGCGATCTTGATCGCCGAGCTTGATGGTCCTCTTGCTCAGGTTGAGCATGAGCTTGCTTTAATAAAGCATGTTTTTGAGGCCGCGGGTGCCACTGAGGTTCGCGTCGCGGATAACGAGGCCCAAAGAGCCTTGTTCTGGAAAGGGCGCAAGAGTGCGTTTCCCGCGGTCGGTCGTATTTCGCCGGATTACTACTGCATGGATGGCACGATCCCTAAGAAAAACCTGCCCGCCGTGCTCAAAGGTATTGCCGAGCTTTCCGAGAAATATGGTTTAGCGGTCGCGAATGTGTTTCACGCAGGTGATGGCAATATGCACCCGCTCATTCTATTTGATGCGAATAACTCCGATGAGTTGCAGCGCGCTGAGGCGATGGGTGGAGATATTTTGGCGCTTTGCGTCAAACTAGGTGGTGCGATCACTGGCGAACACGGCGTTGGGAGAGAGAAGATTAACCAAATGTGTGTTCAGTTTGCCAGTGATGAACTGTCTCAGTTTCATGCTTTGAAGCAGGCTTTTGATCCCCATAAGCTCCTGAATCCTAACAAAAATATCCCGACTCTGGCTCGCTGTGCCGAGTTTGGGCATATGCATGTGCACAACGGTGAGTTGCCATTCCCAGATTTGGAGCGCTTTTGATGTCTTGGTCCATTGCTCGTGTAGAGCACTTTAATGAACAAGAGTCGCGAGCGGCACAATGTATTCGAGCAGCGTCAGAGAGCAAGCGTACATTGTCGATTGAAGGTGGTGGCACCAGAGCTTTTTTGGGACGTTCTGTTGCATCAGGTGATGTGTTGTCTTCACAGCCGTTTTCGGGGGTGATTAGTTACGAGCCAAGCGAGCTTGTATTGCGAGTTGGCGCTGGTACCAAGGTGAGTGATATTCAGGCAATGCTTGCAGAGAAAGACCAGTGCCTTGCGTTTGAGCCTCATGTTCTGAATGGCTGTGAGAAAGGGATGGGCGTTGGTTCAACGATTGGTGGTGCTATTGCGAGTGCTATGGCGGGTTCTGCTCGGCCTTGGCAGGGAGGGGTGAAAGATCACGTCCTCGGGCTTGGTCTGATCAATGGTAAAGGCGATATCTTGAAGTTTGGCGGGCAGGTGATGAAAAATGTCGCTGGCTATGATGTCTCGCGGGCGATGGTCGGCTCTTTGGGCTGTATGGGGCTGATTACAGAGGTGTCGCTTAAAGTGCTCCCGACTCAGTCTCAGCAACGCTTTGTACAGATGCCATGTTCGTTAGAAGTTGCACTGGCCCTAGCTGTGAAACTTGATCGGAGTATGACAATGCGAATCGGCTTCGCTTGGTGCGACGATCTAGCCCATATTCGTTTTTCTGGCCCTGAGGATGCAGTTTCTGAGGTGCTCGATCATTTCGAGTTGCGTCGTTATGTCGAAGAGTCTGATGTATTTTGGGACTTGCTGTCTCAAATGAAGCACCCCATATTTGATGTTGCTGAACCTGGTAAACTTTGGCGCGTTGTTACGCCAAAGTACACGCGATTAACGGATGTGTTCCCAGCTGCGCCAATCTTAGTAAATTGGGCGGGTGGGGAATCCTTTATCCAGATTAGTGAAGACGACCTAAGCAAGAGCGCTGGGAATCTGCGTGATCTTGATGCACACGTGTACAGTCTCAATGTTGATCAATGTTATGTTTTAGGTGGGCTTTCGCCAACAATAGAAAGACTGCATGTTGCGCTGAAAAACGCGTTTGATCCGTATGGTGTTTTGAATGTTGGCCGTATGTCGGAGGCGTTTTAAGCATGCAGACGAATTTAATTCCGATCTATCAAGAGAGTGGCTTTGGTCAGCGTGCTGAAGAGATATTGCGAAGTTGCGTACACTGCGGCTTCTGTAATGCAACATGCCCAACTTATCAGGTTCTGGGTGATGAGCTAGATGGCCCAAGAGGGCGGATCTACCAAATTAAGCAAATGCTTGAGGGGGGCGAAGTCAATGAAGAAACCCGTACGCATTTAGATCGGTGTCTAACCTGTCGTGCCTGTGAAACCACATGTCCATCGGGTGTTCAATATCATGAGCTGATTGAAATCGGTAGGCAGGTGATTGATGAAAAGCTTCCGGCGCGAGCGGATCAATGGCAACGTAAGCTAGTTCATGCTTGGTTAATTAGGCCGTGGCTATTTGCCTTGTCATTGAAGTTGGGGCGGTTTTTTAGGCCGTTTCTTCCTCAAGTGTTTAAAGCAAAAGTGCCACCCAAAAATAAGGTAGAGCTGGCTTACCCCGCAGTGAAAACGTTTCATCAGCAAGCTGATAGCGGAACGATTTTATTGTTTAGTGCATGCGTTCAAAAAGCAGTGACTCCGCAAGTCGATGAGGCAACACGAGTTGTTTTTGAAGCACTTGGCTACCGGGTTCAGGAAATTACCGATGCAGGTTGTTGTGGCGCTTTGAGTCAGCATACGAGCGAGCAAGCCAAAGCGAAGGCATTGGCGAAGCGGAATATCGATGCCTGGAGTCAGTGGATCGACAACGAAAGTGCTTCTGCGATTGTTGCAAACGCATCCGGTTGTGGTGTGTTTGTTAAAGAGTACACGGAGCTGT
>NZ_LWFT01000737.1:0-819 GCF_001635105.1 Oleiphilus sp. HI0079 | reverse complement strand
AAATACTTGGGGAGTCTCTGGACGATGCGGCCGGTGAAGCCTTCGACAAAGCGGCAAAAATGCTTGGCTTGGATTATCCTGGGGGCCCGCACATTGCTCGTTTAGCCGAGTATGCGCGATCAGAGCTTGATGGAACAAGGTATCGTTTTCCAAGGCCGATGACCGATCGTCCAGGCTTAGAATTTAGTTTTAGTGGTTTGAAAACATTCACTCTAAACACGGTTAATAAAGCACGTGACGAAGATCGTTTTGACGATGACGAGAAAGCACGAATTGCACTGGCTTTTGAAGATGCCGTAGTCGACACCTTAATGATCAAATGCCGAAGGGCCCTCAAAGAAACGGGATTCAAGCGACTCGTTATTGCTGGTGGCGTAAGCGCAAATGTTAATCTCCGTCAGACACTTAAGAAAATGGAAGAAAAAACCGGTTCTGAGGTTTTCTACGCCCGTCAGAAGTACTGTACTGATAATGGCGCCATGATTGCCTATGCAGGTGCTCAGCGTCTGCTTGCAGGACAGCGAAGCAGTGGTGAGGTTGCCGTTCGACCGCGTTGGCCAATGGATCAATTGCCTTCCTTGGGTAAGGGCTAGCTTAAGATGCACGATATTATCTTTATAGAAGGTTTAAGTGTCTCTGCCTCGATTGGTATTTTTGACTGGGAAAAGCGCGTTAAGCAGGATCTGATTATCGACTGCCAAATGCCTTATTCACTTGCAAAGGCAGGCCAAACAAATAGCATCAACGACACTGTCAGCTATGCAGAAGTGGCGAATGCCATTATAGCGATTGTCACGAGTAAGCATCATGATTTACTTG
>NZ_LWFT01000736.1:0-1071 GCF_001635105.1 Oleiphilus sp. HI0079 | reverse complement strand
AAGACGCAGCACAGAAGCCAGATCTTTGGCCTCATCCATTAAACTAACCAAGAACTCTCAGGAAAAGCTATGTCAGACGAACCACAGATGAATATGGATGCAGCCAACTTGTATCGCGAAGATATGTATACAGATCAAAAAATCGGAACCATCCGTGTTATGACGCCCGTGACGCAGGACGGAGAGCGCGACGATTCTCGAGCCGTTCAGTACCTTGGGCAGGCGCAAATGATGACGCCTGCCGGAGCGCTGCCTCTAAGTTTTGAGCTTCCAGTGGATAATCTTGCTGCTGCCGTAGAAGCATTTTCAGATGGCGCTGCACAGGCGATGGAAGACACAATGAAAGAGCTACAAGAGATGCGCCGTCAGCAAGCATCACAGATCGTTGTGCCTGGTTCCGAAGGGGGGCCAAAGATCCAAATACCTTAACCAAGCGTATGCATCGAGCGTTAGAAAACAATAACAGGTCAATGTCAGCGTGGTGATTAATCACACCATGCTGACTCACTCAACTCAGGGACTCATACTATGTTGGTATTACATCATCTAAACCATTCTCGATCTCAACGGATTCTTTGGCTCCTCGAAGAGCTTGGCGTCGACTATACGATCAAACTGTACGAGAGAGACCCCGTCACCATTCGTGCTCCGAAGAGTCTCAAAAAGGTGCATCCACTCGGCAAGTCACCGGTGATCACTGATGGTGATATCACCGTCGCAGAATCCGGTACGATCATTGAATACCTCCTTCGAACGTATGATAAAAACGGTGCATTCAAGCCAGAGGCTGGTCAGAAAGAGACCGATGTGAGCTACTGGCTTCACTTTTCGGAAGGCTCCTTGATGCCTCCTTTGTTAATGGCGTTGCTGTTCGACAAAGTGAAGGAAAGCCCAATGCCATTTTTCGTAAAACCTATTGCCAAGGGAATATCGGCGAAAGTGATGGGCGACTTCGTTCAACCTGAGATAGACAGCCTTCTGGCATTTATTGAAACGCATCTGGCTGGGAAAGAATGGTTCGTGGGGGACACGTTGACGGGTGCCGATTTCCAAATGAGCTTTCCGTTGGAG
>NZ_LWFT01000735.1:0-2297 GCF_001635105.1 Oleiphilus sp. HI0079 | reverse complement strand
CCGAAGAGTCAACAACCTCTCCGCCTCTGAGAAGCTCAAACCCAGCAGACGCATCGACATCAAGAGTGCCATCACTCTTGATCGTGAACACACCTCCATTGTCGCCTATGACTGAAATCTCACCGTTAACAAGAGCTTGCCCATTAACAGCAACTATCTCCAACTCAGTTTCGGTACGCCCTTCAGCATCAAAATCATTTGCAAGCAAGCCGAACCCGATAGGGGTTTCGATTCCTTCAGGGTCTACAATTTGTGTGTAGCCCATATTCTCAACTCTATCCGCGCTAATAGAATAGGTCTCTCCGATATAGCTAGGGTTGATAGCAGAGTCCCCATCTGTTTCAGGCGCATCATTAACTCCAGTAACAAGGACTTCTATCGTTGCGGAGGACGAGTCACCATTCGCCGCTTGATAGGTATATACAATTGATGTCGTTGCACTTTCACCATCGTTAAGATATTCAAAATCGCTATTTGGATCGAACGCCAAAGACCCATCACTTTGAAGGGTAAACAAACCGCCATTGATGCCAGGCACCGGCTGACCAACATTTAAAACATCTCCATTCACGGCAACTACGCTTGCCGCATCGTCAAACAGCTCGTCATTTGCAGTAACGTTTATGCCAAAGATCGAGGTATTTTCATCTGTACTGTAAATGTCGTCACTAGCAAAAATAGAATCGCCGTCGATACCTGTGACGGTGACAGTCACCGAAGCAGTAGAAGTGTTTGAACCATCAGAAATGGTGTAAGTGATGGTCGTATCGCGTGTTTCACCTGCTGCAAGATCTTCAAAGCCTGTAGTTGAATCGAAGTGGAATGATCCATCAGCAAGAATACGAAAAGCACCTCCGGCTGACCCGGAAACGGTTACCTCGCCGTCGACTAATGACTGACCACCAGCGGACAATATTTCCAGCGTATCGCCATCAGCGTCAGAATCATTTTTAAGTAATCCAGTTATATCGAATGACATACCAAACATCTTAAGCACGTAGCCTAACTGACTCTGCTCCCCCGCAGTTGCTTGGTATACGTCGTTATTTGCTATTGGTCCGGCCATAATATTAATCCCTTTATTTTGTATTTATTATCTTTTTGAAGTTCGCAACTGATACGAAACTTTTACACCTAACAATTGTTACCCCATGTAACTGGATTGTAAACAAATGTTTTATGATGATTTATGATGAAAGCGCACCTAACCGGCAAGCCGCTCTTACTAGCCGCGCGCTATTGCGATTAAGAGGCTAATCGACACATCAACACGTTTATTTGGGCACGCCCCTCCAACAATTTCAGGGCTTTAAACAATGATGGCCTCATATCAAATCTAATGCATGTAATTGCGTGGAACCGTTCAATCACAGACACTCACGAGAAAAATCACGCAATTTCTTGCCTTGAGCTAAACGAGTTCGGCAATCACTAAGTGAATTGTTTCTTTACAGGGAGGAATAGTGCATTCAACCAACCGGAGCGACCCAGCGATAGCCTTTGCCGCGAACCGTGCGAATGCAGTTGAAAGAAGGATCAACACGCTGAAATTCAGATCTTATGATTTTTATATGCTGAACGATCGTGTTCGATTCAACTACGATCTTTAGCTCATCCTGAAGATCAAATACTGAAACGGCCTTTCCTTTGGCAAGAAATAGTTGCTTCAAGATTGCCGTTCTAACCGGGCTAAGCGATAGCTCATTGCCATTCCAGAATACGCGCTCACCAAGCTCGTCAAACTCCAAGCCAATATGAGAATATTTAAGGTCTATATGTTCGGCACTCAACCCCCTCATTTTGCGGTGTCGCTCAACAAGCGCATCTAAACGCACAGCCAATAGAGAAAGTGGCTCTCGCTTATCGACATAAGCATCTGCGCCGAGCTTGTAACTCATTTCCTGAAGACCAGTATCTGTATGCGCCGAAAGGATTAAGACTGGTGTTAATGGGAATTTCTCACGAAATTCCCGACATAGCTCGACGCCCGCAAGAGGATTTTCGCCAAGCTCGACATCGAAAACGGCACAGTCAAAATCCGCGTAGCAGTAAATCAGATGCTTCGCTTGATCTTCACAGTCAGCGGCAACAACATTATACCCGTTCGCTAAAAAGAGCTCGGAGAATCTATTACGCAAGCCTGTTTCATCTTCAACATACAAAAGCTTTTTCTGTTCCATAGAAAAGCGCACGCAAACGTTTATTATAATTATTAAGCTCGCATTAAGCTTAAACCTTATCTAGTCTAGGGTTATTTGCAATTGAAAATCAATAGATCAGGACAAAAAGAAATAGAA
>NZ_LWFT01000734.1:0-4410 GCF_001635105.1 Oleiphilus sp. HI0079 | reverse complement strand
CGAAATGATGTGAGTCGAACATCATCCAAGCGCTACTATCGCTTCCAATGTTAAAGACAACAGCAGAATTAAGTGTTGGTGATCAGTGATGGTCTTCAACCAGAGTTTTGCCTGACGACCATAGAGAACTGGAACCACCTGATCCCATCCCGAACTCAGAAGTGAAACGGTTCATCGCCGATGGTAGTGTGGGAGGTCCCATGTGAGAGTAGGTCATCGTCAGGCTTTAATCAGAAACCCCAGCAGACACCCTGCTGGGGTTTTTTTATGTCCTATAGTCAAGATATAACGCTTGGACGGATAAGGATGTACCTTTGTGCAAGAATCAGTGATCTACCGTATCTTATCGAGCGATAGAAGGGCGTCCCTTTGGTGTTCCAAACCGAAAATACGAAAGCTCTCTTCCTAAGAATTTTGTTGCACTTAGCAACGGCCCTTACAAGCTCCTTTTATTTGAAAAGCTCTCTTGCAGCCACATCAAACGCGCTTTGGCGGGCGATAACACCTAAAAAGTACATAGTATTTTGATTAAATCTGGAAAGGCTTCTCCATACTCAGTCCTATTAATTTCAAAAGCATGAATTGTTATACTCTTTTGAATCCAGACTTACCCTTTAAAATCCCCCTCATTCTTCAGAACTTTTAAAAAAGCGATCGGCTGCTTGGCTGCCGTTCTCGAAAGCGAAGTAGGCTTACTTTACGATGAATTATTTTGATTGGCTTTTATTGACCGCGACCTGTTTTCTTGGTGCGATGAGCCCGGGGCCGTCTCTGTTGTGTGTTATGCAGCATGCCTTCGATGACGGTCGGTTAGCCGGAGTCTCGGCTGCGATAGCTCATGCTTTTGGCGTACTTTTATGGGCTGTCTTTACCGTATTCGCGATGCACGGTTTGACTGAGTTTTTACCCAACTTCATGAGCTATATTTCGTTGATCGGCGCTGTGTTCCTGATCTATATCGGAGTTAAGTCCCTTAAGGCAAATAGCGCACCTCAAAACACGCCAAGTATCGAGCAGATAAAGTTCTCTGCCATTCGCGATGGGTTCAGCATTGCATTCCTTAACCCGAAGTTAGCGATCTTCTTCACGGCAATTTTTTCACAATTCTTAGTTTTTGATCCGTCGAGTCAAGCAAAAATTGCGATGACGCTAATCGCGTCTGCTGTTGATGGGTTGTGGTATATCATAGTTGCGTTTATTGTCACTAGCTCAGGCTTCAAAGCCACGCGTTTTGCGCGGTTAAAGCACGTAAATACGGCAGCCGGAGTTATCTTTATAACTTTGGGCCTTCAAGTCGTTTTTTATACAGCAATAAGTTAAGTAAGAAGGGTAGGGCATTTTATGACCGTTTTTGAACCAAGCAACCAGTACTGGGCAAAGACTCATCATGTTGAAAACTTACCTGAGCCACTGATCAACCATAATACTTATTCAAGCGATATCGCGCTAACGTCCATAGTCAAGACGCTTGCTCCCAATCTAAACACGGATGACCTGAATGTGCTTGGTGAAATATGTGGTTCAGAAAACGTGGTCGAACTTGGTTTTCAAGCAAACGTTGTTAAGCCCGAGCTTCACACACATGATCGATATGGCCATCGGGTGGATGAAATACGCTTTCATCCTGCTTATCACGAGCTCATGACTCTATCAATGAAGCATGGTATCCACTCATCCCATTGGGAGAGCGTAGCTTCTGATCGAAATTTGGAACGGGCAGTAAAGAGCTACATGATGTGTCAGGTAGAGGCGGGACATGGTTGCCCTATAACAATGACTTCCGCGGCGATTGCAAGCCTTAAACACCAACCCGAGCTTTATGATATTTGGGCACCCAAAATCCTAAACCGAACTTACGACCCTCGAAATATACCCCATTTTCAGAAAGACAGCGTCACCATTGGGATGGCAATGACTGAGAAGCAGGGCGGCTCAGATGTTAGAAGGAACTCCACTCGTGCCTTCCCTATTGATGGAAACACAGATGGGCTTTACGAACTCGTTGGCCACAAATACTTCGTTTCAGCACCGATGTGTGATGCGTTTCTGGTGCTTGCTCAAACAACGTCCGGAGTATCTTGCTTCCTAGTTCCTCGCTGGAAAGACGACGGGACTAAGAATCCCATACAGATCCAAAAGCTAAAAAACAAAATGGGGAATGTCTCTAACGCGTCAAGCGAAACGGAACTGCGCGGTGCGCAAGGATGGTTACTCGGGCAGGAGGGTAAAGGCGTCGCGACAATCCTCGATATGGTAGCCATGACGCGCTTTGACTGCATGATAGGATCGAGCGCGGGAATGCGGCAAGCGGTTGCGCAGGCAACCCACCATTGCGCTTCTAGAGCAGCCTTTGGTGCCTTGTTGAACAAGCAACCTCTCATGCAGAACGTTCTTGCAGATTTGATTCTTGAAAGCGAGGCGGCTTTGGCGCTCACGTTGCGCATGGCGCGCGCCCTTGATCGTATGGATGAGGCTCAAGATGAAGCTGCATTAATGCGGATCGGTACGGCGGTTGGCAAATATTGGATATGCAAACGGACCCCCGGGCACGCGTACGAGGCCATGGAGTGTATCGGAGGTATGGGCGTCATGGAAGACACAATCATGCCTCGACTCTTCAGAGAATCGCCGGTTAACGCAATCTGGGAGGGCAGTGGCAACGTACAATGCTTAGACATGATACGAGCCATGCAGCGCGCACCCGAAAGTGTCGACGCCCTACTTCGCGAGTTGAGTAGTGCGAAAGGTGTGGTAGCTGAGTTTGATCAATATAGCGCTGAGCTGTTCTCAGCGCTTGAGGGCGTTCACGCCTTGCAACCAGATGAGGTGCAATATATCTCGCGCTCGTTGATTGAAAAGATCGCTTTGAGTTTACAGGCTTCTTGCTTAATTCAGTTCGGCGATCGTGTGGTTGCAGATGCATTTTGTAAAGCGCGTCTTGGAGGAACTACGTCTGGTCTACTGTACGGCGGTTTACCTCAAAATATCGACTGCGCATATCTTATTGAACGGGCAACACCCAAAAACTAACTAGCGATTTGGCAAGGAGCGAGGTGTGGAAATGACAACATTGCTTTGGTTTTTCTCAATATTAGGAGCATTGATTTGTATTGCGTTATCAATAAAGATCGCACGTCAGGTTCGTTTTCTTGATGCTCACAAAGAAGCGGTTATTGAAGCAAGGTCCAAGGCAAAGATTAATCAGGACAAACTTCGCGAAAGCATACGTATTCTTTGTTCCTCTATGCTTGACGAGCAGGTTGAGATTTCTGAAGGATGCATGAGGGTCAAGATTCTTTTGGATCATTTGGATGCCCGTCTGCACCATGATGAGGTTCTTGGTGTCTTTAACGAGGTATATGAACGCCTCGAGTCAATGCCTCGCTTTGAAAAGCGCAAGGCCGTAAACCGAAAAATATTAGACAAGCTAGATGAAACACGATTCGCTGTAGAGAATGACTATCGCGAACGTGTTTTGGTAGCTTGTAATACCTTAATGGCTGAAATGCCTTTGCCGAAAAAGGCACAGTGATCGATTCGGCGGCCAAATATTCACTTCAGGTAGAAAAATGTTTAATCGAAAACAGTGCTCAATCAGCACGATATTGCTAGCTACAATTTTGGTCTTTTCCGGGTGTAGTTCTGAATCAAAAACCAGCGTCGATAGCCCACTTAGAACGGTTCGAACGATTAATGCAGGCAGTGCAGATCAATTATCCGGACGCTCTTTTCCGGGTGTCGTAGACGCAAATCAAAAAGCAACTTTGAGCTTCCGTGTCACAGGAAAGCTTGAATCGCTTGTTGGAAAGGAAGGCATGCCCGTGATTCGAGGCCAAGTACTCGCAACGCTTGACGACGATGACTTTCAAATCCAACTTGCTGATGCCCAAGCCACTTACAGCCGAGCAAAGGCCGATTTCGAGCGAGCCGCACAATTAGTCGAACGAGGCCATGTTTCAAAAGCCGATTACGATAAACTGCGCGCCAATGCGGCGAGTGCAAAAGCGAATCTCGATTCAGCTGAAAAACGGGTGGCTTATTCGACCTTGAAGGCGCCATTTTCCGGGCAAATTGCCAAGAGATTTGTCGAAAATTTTCAGGAAGTATCGGCCTCTCAGACTATATTTTTGATTCAAGATCTTTCAAGCCTTGAGGTGAAAGTGGACATTCCATCTTCACTGATGGTCAACTCGTCGAGAGAAAAAGGGTTATTGGACATAAATGCTCAATTTGATGCCATTCCGGAGCGTCAATTCCCACTTTCCGTAAAAGAAATCGCAACCGTCGCGGATGACGTTACTCAGACTTACACCGTGACCTTAACCATGGAAAACGTGGATGGGTATTCCATTCTCCCAGGGATGACGACCACCGTCACCGCAACACCTAAGAAGAATACTGACGATAAAG
>NZ_LWFT01000733.1:0-3625 GCF_001635105.1 Oleiphilus sp. HI0079 | reverse complement strand
TGCCTGCTTCGATCTTGGAAAAATCGAGTATGTCATTGATCAAGACGAGTAATGCATCGGCGCTCGATTTGGCTAACCGCACATGTTGGTCTTGCTCTTTATTTAGTGTTGTCGATTCAAGCAGCCCGAGCATGCCCAAAATGCCGTTCATTGGCGTGCGAATCTCATGACTCATACTAGCTAAAAACTCGGCTTTTAATTTGGCAGAGTCCTCCGCTTTTATTCGTGCTTGCTCTAAGTATTGCTGTGTTCGCTCTTGATCTGTGATGTCTGATTGTAATCCCAAAAAGTGTGTTACCTCGCCATCAAGGTCGCGAATCGGGGTGAGCGATAAACGGTTGTAAAACTCAGAACCATCCTTCCGGTAGTTAAGGATTGTGGTGGTCACGGGCCTGAGTTCTCTGAGTGCTTTAGAGATCTTTTCAACCTCTTTCGGGTCAGTGTTTTCGCCTTGAAGGAACTTGCAGCTGGTATCTTTTACTTCGTCGAATGTATAGCCGGTCTGATGCTCGAAGGCGCGATTGACATAAGAAATTGGAAAGCCTTGTTCGGTCGCGTTTGCAATAATAATGGGTGTTTGTGCTTCATCAATGGCTTGGTTCTTAAGTGAGAGTTCTTGCTGGAGTTCGATGACCTCGGTTAGGTCTACTCCGGTCAACACAATGCCGATGATGTTATCGTCTGTATCTGTATAAAGCGTCCGCATCCAACTGACGTGTCGAATGTGATTGTCGCCTTGATTATGGTGCTTCATGATTGTCGGAGAATTGCTAGCTCGTGGCACCACAAAGTCGTCTGGAAAGATATTCTCGCGGCTTGCCTCAGGGCTAGTGCCGGACTCAAAACAGAGCGAGGCGAAGGCTGTGTTTGCCATTACTAGTTCGCCTTGAAGATCGTACACGACGAGCATCTCGCCAAGCGAATCTATAACACCTTCTACTCGCTCTTTTACAAAAGTGGTAGCGAGCAACTCTTCCATTACCGAGTTAAAGGTCTGCCTTAATTCAAAAATTTCTCGAGACTCGCTCTTCGTAGGTTCTATTTTTTTAAATGATCCTGGCTTATCTCTTGCCGCACCAATTTGATCCCGTAATCGATCGATAATTCTACTGGCGATATTGCTCGTTAGGCGGATACTGAACAGAGTTGAAAACAAAATGGTCGTTAAAGCGAGCGCTAGCGCACCGATAACCCAGCCCGCATCTGAGTAAGCTGAGAGATAAGGCTGGACGATGGTTGCGGTCAATGCCTTGTCTAAATCCGATGGATCAAATCTCTTATTGTTATTGAGGGGCATTAACTTAGAGTTCGTAATCATGCCTGCAACACCTGAGTCAATATCTAGGGTTGCAGCTAGTCCTTTGCCTACAAACTGTTCGTTCGCCTCGAAGATGATGCTTGAATCGTCTGTGACTACGAGGTTGTATTCGCCGGTTTCAACGCGCAAAACAGAAGAGAGTGATCGGATGTGTAACGCGATCGCACCCTCTGCTGACCCACCATAAATGACTGGATGTACTATCATTAATCCATTTTTCCCAACCTCGATAAAAGAAAGACCTTTTTCTAACGCCTGCTCCTTCCAGGCGAAATGCTGTTCTACTTCTTTGAAGGCCTCAATAAAAATACCTGTAATGATCTCGCCCTCAAAGTCGGTAAACGCGATGCTGAATTTGGAGTCGGCTGAGGTGAGGTTGGTTGGAGTTAAAGAGCGAAAGAAGACGGGCAGGTAAGAGTCTCGATTACTGAAGTCGATGAGACTGTTTATCATCAAATCGTTACGTGCAAGCGAAGCAACCTGTGCATTCAGCGCGGCGATTGAACGGTAATAACTGGCAGAAAATTCGCTAAGATGTGTTTGATGGCTCTTGGCTATTTGTAGATTAATAAAAGCAAACGAGATGACTAACGCGGCGATGAGCGAAGCCGCAATAATCGGAATAAAACGGCTAAGCGTCGCCTTGCGCACTCGTTTAGAAAGCGGTAGGCGTTGTGTCATGTTTGTGCGCCTAAGAGCGTCTTCAAGCTTTTGCCTTTCTTCACTTGTATCGCCTTTATTTTAATTTGGTACAAGGTTGCCATTCTCATTGAATGCCGCCATGAAGTAGTCATCCCTAAGAAGAGCGTCATGTTGGTCAGGAGAAAACGGTTTTTCGTAGTGCTTGATCAGTCCGTGATACGTTTCTAGCGCCTCTAATGCATCACGCACTTTGGGCCGTTCAATGGATTCTGCTGACTTAATCGCGAGCGCCAACATATGGACGAGATCGTAGGCTTGCGCAAAGCCAACAACTCCCTGAATATTCTCTTGGCTAGCGTTTGGATCATATGTGGATTGATAAGCACTCAACACTTCGCTAGCTTTTGATTGGTCGTACGCATTTAAAAAACTAAAGGTCTGAATGGTTGAGACATTCAATCGGGAGAGCTGCTCTAAGCCCACTGCGTTAACAAAATTCCCGCCCGCAATTCCCCAATGTGCGATCACGGGTTTGTTAGAAAGTGCCGGATTGCTAAGCAGAGCGTTCGCGACAACGACTCCTTCTGGCGCATTTGCAACGAGCATGATGGCATCTGGATCACTGGCCGCAATCTCGGACACTTCTTTTGTCACGTTCTTTTGACCCCAATTGATCCAAGAGACACCCGATACCTCAAGTCCGCTCTCTTTTGCGGCTTGGCGCATAGAGACCTCATTCGAGCGACCCCATCCTGTTCGCTCCAACACTAGGTAGACGTTTTTGGCGCCCGTACCCACTGCATGCTTGATAAGTACAGGTCCGGCTTCTTTATCTCTTATAGATGCGCGGAAGACATAGTTTGGAGAAAAACTATTACTGGTGATGGGCGTTCCAGCTGCCCAAGGGACAAGAAAAAGCAATTTGTTTTCATGTATCGTTTCTAATTCTTGAAGCACAACAGGGGTATGTACG
Organism: Oleiphilus sp. HI0079; assembly: GCF_001635105.1. Taxonomy (NCBI): domain Bacteria; kingdom Pseudomonadati; phylum Pseudomonadota; class Gammaproteobacteria; order Oceanospirillales; family Oleiphilaceae; genus Oleiphilus; species Oleiphilus sp. HI0079. The sequence goes on along the minus strand of NZ_LWFT01000733.1, from coordinate 692 downwards.
CCGCCGAGCACGGCGACGAGATTTTCACGCTTTGAGAACTTCTTTAAATTGCTGATACCGCGCGCCGGATTGCCTTTGTGGTCTCGAACGCTCAGTACAAGGGTTTGGCCAAGCACTCCGCCACGTTCATTGATCTCATTGATAGCGAGCTGTGCCCCGCGTTGAATTGCCACGCCGCCTGTTTTTGCAACGCTAGACATGTCGGCGTCCAATCCAATAACTAACTCTTTGGCAAGGCCAGTATTCCCGAACGATAAGACGCTCAAAAAAAAGAAAAAAAGAATTCCATGCTTCATGGTTATAATCAGCCGCATATGAAGGATCTAACGGAAGTTTAGACAAGAAACGATGTTTTGCAGCGGGAGATGAGAAAAATTACAAAAAGGCTTTGGGCAAGTCTATTCCCGCATTTAGGCATGAGTTTAACTTGCCATAAAGGGAGCTTGCTTCACTAGATCTTGGGATGTTTGGTATAAGTTGTGTGTGAGCCAACCTTGATTCGCAGACTCGCTGTCAGGCGCAAAGCTTAAGGCTTACCTTCAGGCTAACTCAAAACCGCGTTGCAATCATTAATGTAGAGGAATTCTCAACTAAAAGAATAAGAGAATAAGAGAATAAGAGAATAAGAGAATAAGAGAATAAGAGAATAAGAGAATAAGAGAATAAGAGAATAAGAATAAGAATAAGAATAA
>NZ_LWFT01000732.1:0-793 GCF_001635105.1 Oleiphilus sp. HI0079 | reverse complement strand
ACGTAGCTTTGACCCGGAAACGCAAAGGTCAAAACAAAAGCACGAAGAGATCACAATGCTTCCTGGCTTCGAGTTTCCCTGGGATAAGGCATCGAGGTTGGCGTTTCGCAATCGGTGGCTAGACACATTTGACGAACGCAGTTTTAGCTCTCCAATTCTTAGAGATATTAAAGACGGTATCAAACCGCACGGTATTGAGTATTACTCACCCTTGTTTTTTGAGCATATGGCGTCACTTTTTGACTACGTGCCATCGAATACGCAAATCATCCATGACGCTACGTTAAACGACTCCCTTGAGCATGTATGGAAGGAAATCAACGAACGCTACGAAGATCACCGTTACGATATACAAAGGCCGATTCTTGCTCCCCATACGCTGTTTCTAGGGTCAGAAGAATGCTTTTCAAGCGTCAACGAGTATGCCCGCATGGAGTTAGATTACGATGGGCAGCGCTCTACCCATGCGCATCATGCGTCGTTATCCACCTTGCCCGATCTCGCCATTGATGATCGCTTGGATATTCCCGCATTTCGTATTCAAGAGTTTGTTCAAAGCTTCGATGGACAGATTGTGGTTGTATCCGAAAGCGCAGGCCGTCGCGAATCTATTCAAGATTTATTCAAAGATCATAATTTATCGTTTCAACAGGCGACGTCTTGGCCCTTAGCGGATGATCGAGGTACTCTCACCTTAACGGTCGGCGCGCTTGAGCATGGATTTATCGCCACTGAGTCAAAGTTAGCAGTCGTTACAGAAACGGAACTATTTGGCCAGATTGTCCGTCAAAAC
>NZ_LWFT01000731.1:0-1100 GCF_001635105.1 Oleiphilus sp. HI0079 | reverse complement strand
CGGTTTAGACGGTGAATTTTTCGCCTTCGGCAATGCCCACCTTAATAAAAAAGTCACTCTTACATAACTACTATAAAAGAATAAATCGTCCACAAAAGCGTCTCAGCGTCTATCGCTGTTGAAGTGTGTCGTTTTGTACAACTTGGGAAGAGCAGAGTATGTCCATGAGTTTAGTTATTCATATGCTTGAGGTGTGTGTAGCCGTTCTGTCAGCGATGCTTGCTTGGCAAGTTGCCCGACAATATAAGCTTCAAGTCGATCGTTTTACCGAAGAAGCTTTGTCCGGCTTTTCGGCTTCTGCTGTCGTCACTCCGCAAGGTTTAACTAGCGGTACGTCTGATGAAGTTCAACGTAAAGAGCCTTTTATATCTCGGGAATCGTTAGCCAGAAGTCTTTCGCCAGGTATCAGTGACGAGCCACTGGCGAAAAAAGAAAGCGTCGAGTCTGCTGTTGATGCTAGACAAGGTGCATCGCATGTATCTGCTCAGATTTCAGGGAGTGTCCCGGAGAAGGCTGAGCAGGCAGGTTCGGCTCTAGATATTCTAGATGACTACATTGGTGGCTTCTTCGAAGATTCGGGTAAATCTGAAGTTGAGATCAAGGCTTTTCGCTCGGTAGGTGAGCAGGAAGTAGAAAGCTATTATCGATCCGACGCCGGCAATGACCATATTTCCGCGATTGCTCCTGCTGTCGATCTGACAAAGTACAAAGCGTCTACTGCTGATGCTGCGGAACAGATTCCTGTGCTGCGAACGCCAATCCCGGAGTCTTTAATCACGGAGCGTTTTCTAGAGCAAGTGAAAGAGCTTGATGAAGAGGTAATTTTGGTAGAAGAAAAGCAGCAAGTTGTTTCCAGAGAAAGCGTCATGTCAGACAAGGTTGTGCTTGCGATGCTTGATGAAGCCAAGTTGGTGGGAACCCACTAATCGTTCGTCATTTAATCTGACATTTTTTACCAAAAGAGAATGCGGGCGCCGAAGTGGCGCTCATTTTGTTTCCCCTCCCTTTTCTACATATTCCACTAAAGTTATTTAATTTAATCCCACGGTAAGGCTTAGCTCTGTGCTTCTGTCTTGTTCGCTGCTACTCTTCGCGCGTTC
>NZ_LWFT01000730.1:0-525 GCF_001635105.1 Oleiphilus sp. HI0079 | reverse complement strand
TCAAAATTTGGAAGCGTTGTAATATCGCAGGGAGCTTCAAGTTGAATGCCTTTTTGCGAAAAGGAGCACGGGCTGGCAACGGTTCCGATCTCGTTTAACGCCTTGAGATAGTCGTCTCGAGTTATTTTTGACGAGTTAACGCGTAGTGTCATAGGTGGATGTTCGTTGCTGGCCTTGAGTATTTGTGCGTAGCTCTCAGGCCAATTGTTCGCCAACTTGGCGCTGAACCACTCAGGGAAACTCTGCTCAATAGCGCTCGCATCTATTTCGGGCTTCTCATCGCGCGCTATCTGCCGGAGTATGGCGTTAATCAAGCCTTTCGTGTTCTCAAGCCCTAGCTCTTTTGCAGCCTCGACGGTTTCGTGGATTGCCGCGTGATCTGGGATGCGCGTGAAAAGCAGCTGATACGCGCCGACAATCAGAAACGTTTTGCTCAATGTGTCTTTGCGATGCAGGGGCCTTTGAAGATAGCCCGATACAACTTGGTCGAGAAAGAAAAACCAACGACAGCTACCAAAGAGAAGC
>NZ_LWFT01000729.1:0-465 GCF_001635105.1 Oleiphilus sp. HI0079 | reverse complement strand
ATCGATTCAGTCGAAGATATGAAAATCTTGTTCGATGACATTCCGCTAGACAAAGTCTCCGTATCGATGACCATGAACGGTGCAGTGCTTCCCGTCATGGCAAATTACATCGTGGCTGCGGAGGAACAAGGGGTTTCTCAAGCACAATTAGCGGGCACGATTCAGAACGACATTCTGAAAGAATTCATGGTGCGTAATACCTACATTTACCCGCCAGCACCATCGATGAAAATCATCGGCGATATCATCGCCTACACATCCCAGAACATGCCACGCTTTAACAGCATTTCAATTTCCGGCTATCACATTCAAGAAGCCGGTGCCGATGCCGCTTTGGAGCTCGCTTATACCTTGAGCGATGGCCGCGAGTATGTGCGCACCGCACTGAACGCAGGTCTAGAAGTGGATGCCTTCGCACCCCGCCTCTCGTTTTTCTGGGGCATCAGCATGAACTTCTACATGGAG
>NZ_LWFT01000728.1:0-31565 GCF_001635105.1 Oleiphilus sp. HI0079 | reverse complement strand
GCACCGTTGAAAAACGATGCTTATGATCCTGATAAATGCGGCAAACATGTATACGTTCTCTTGCCTGGAGAAAGTGACTTTCAGCAATTGACCAAGGACATTTTTAAGAAAATAGAAGCTGCGGGCTACCGTTTCTAAGCGAGCGACGCCGCCTGCATGAACCTAACTTAACTGCGGTTTTTATAGTCTTCGGGGCCTTTTTCACCCGAATGAACCGCACCTGATAGTTTCTGGTTATGTCGACCAATGAGTTTGCGTTGCAGTTTGGTTTCGAGAGTGAGCGCCTGTCGAACGGTTGAAAGCCAAGCCGAGTTATACAATTTTTTGGTGTAACTGATGGCATCTGGCGATTTTTGTTTGAGAGAGTCGATAAACGCGATTGCTTCTTGCATTGGGTCATCACTAATTCGCGTGACTAAATTGTAGTCGAGTGCGGTTTGCGCATCGAATACCTCTGCGGTCATTGTTAACTCTTTTGCTCTGTCTATTGGAAGAAGTTCTCGTAGGGCGATAGATCCCGCCATGTCAGGGATTAGGCCCCACTTTGTTTCCATAATGGAAAATGTGCAGTCTGTTTGTGCATAGCGAAAATCTGCGCCTAGAGCGATTTGAAAACCACCGCCCCAACACTTTCCGTGAGTGACCGCAATGACCGGGACAGGCACTTCTCGCCAAAGATAGCTGACATCTTGCGCAATATTAGAAAACTTTGTTCCTGGCTTGATCAAAAGCTTGATCGCCGCCATCGGATTTTTGAGCATGCTCTTCACATCAAGCCCTGAGCAGAATGCCTTGCCCTCGCCAGAAAGAATGACGCCACGTATTTCCTTGTTGCGTGATACCTGCTTGGTGGCTTTTATAATCGCTTCAAACATAGGCATGTCGAGTGCGTTGAGTTTGTCTGCGCGAACGAGTTTCACAAATGCGATTTGATTGGTGATCTCAAGTTCTACTCGGTCGTTGATGATGGTTTTTGACATGTGTTTTCCGATTAATTTTTAAAGTTTAAAGGGCTGGGGATCGCCATTATAGATACGGGATAGTATCCGGCTTTCGCGTTCGATCAAAGTTTGCATCAGCAAATCAACATCGCTCATCCGGTAGAAAGCATCAAGTCCTCGCATTAAAAACCCGTGCAGGGAGTGTAGGCCGGATTTTTTTGCGGGTTTCTCAGAAACTGAAAGAGTAAAGCGCAGGACCGGGTTTCTTGCGTGACGATCGAGCAGCTCGCCCGCTCTTTCTACCAGAACTAATTGTCGTAACCGGTCTTCGCGGCGGGAAGCTGACTGGTAGGCTTTGACATAAGACTGCTCGTTGATATCCGACTGTTTGCTGTCGTTGAAGAGGTTTTCTGCGAGCGCGTCATCGAGGCGTTGTGTGAGCAGATTTAGCTCGACGAGATTGGATACTGTCCCGAGCAAGGATGACGGCAGGAGCTTGATGAGTTTTGGGAATATCCGTTCTAAATCTCGGTCTCGCGCACTGAAGTCCTCGACACCATAGAGCTCCTGAAGAAGGAAATCGATGCCATCCTTGAAGTTTAGGTTGCTGTAGAGATCGCTGTGTGTGGTTTTCAGGCGAGCTGATTGCCAGTTTGCTAGATCGATTTTGAGTTTCGAAAGCTCTGGGTTTAAGGGGGATTGCTGGTAGTCATGGTAATCCAGCATTAAATTCTTGAGTCGCTGGGCCTCCGCGCCTTTTGCCGGAGTGGATGCAATTCTGTCACGGTACATGAGTCGCTTGGTAAACCTGTCTCGCAAAATAAATGACAAGTCCGCGAGTGTAAACCGCTAAGCGGAAGATGCAAACTTTAACTGGCACATTTCAGGGGAATTAGCCGTTTGAAATGAGGGCTTTTGCTTGCGCCGCGCGTATTTGTTTCTGCTGTTGTTTTATGCGTTCGGCTTCTTCTGAAGACGGAATCGTGTCAAAAGATGGAATCCATTTACGATCATCCAGCGTCACGAAGTGGCTGAGAGCACCAGTTTCTACAACGCGAATTGCCGTGGGGCTTTTAAGAGCACTCGCTAGCATGAGGTTACGGTCAAGAATTCGATCTACCTTAGGGATCAAAAATGTACCATGGCGAAGGTGCTGATATGCCGAGTAATCGGCTTTATCCATCCATGCAAAGAGGTTTTCAATGTTGCGTACGATCGTCAGATGGTCTTTGGTTGCAGTGAACAGTTTATGCAGTAACTTTCGTTTTCGAGGGTTCATTTTGCCAAAAAACATTTGGCCGTAAGACGAAGATGGAGTGCTATTGATTAAGCGGATGACCCATGGCCACATGCCGTGACTCACCGGCTCTAAAAGAGCAGACACGAGCGGATGTGTTTTTCCTCCGGGAAGTGCAGGAGCCTCAAGAATAACTTCGACATGCTCAAAAAGCTCTGGCCGCTGATTGACGGCTTCCAAAATAACCGCGCCGCCACGCGAATGTCCGTGAATGCGAATTTTGTTGGTTGTCGGGAGGTTTTCAAGCGCTTGAGTAAGAATGCACGCGTCGTACTCAATGGTGCCTTCTAAATATTTGATCGGTATTTCCCAGCTTGCTGGTTCAGGAAGAGGGCCTTCAACTGGGATATGGTAGTTGCTGCAGGTAAGGAGAATAAGTTCTGTGCTTGGTTCTTGATACGCTTGCGTGAAATAGCAGTGATTCTCAAGAAACCCATGTACGCCGATAACGGTATGTGTCGCTTTTTCAGAGTGATTGCGAACACTGACAGCACCTTTACCTACGGTAAACACTTTTCCTGAGAACATCTCAGTGTATGTTTGCGCAATAGGCTTAATTAACTTTCTAGCGTGAGTAGCTTGCACAGCAATCGTTCTCCCCAGTTAATCTGCACCACATTATTTGTTTGAGTAGTAACGGTGCGTACTTTGCTGTCCTTAGCTTGCGTAGCCTTCGGTTTTCCTAAACCTGACTTTAATGTAACACAAAAGTGGTCGGCTGCGTCTTACTTCATTATAGGCCCTTTTCCTTAAGACTTGTTTAACACTTTCGTCTAAGGCCTTGATTCAATTATGGCAGAGGATCACTTCGGGAGTGTTAATTTATGTAAGCTGTGATAACATTTTGTTATCTAAGTGCTTTAAATTAAGACGCCCTGTTTTTTCGCTTCCTCGGCCTTGGTTTGCATCCTAGCACTAAAATTAAACTATAAAAATAATGACAGGAACCGGGTATGACCGATCATGCCAATAAACCCCTCTCTGGGGTTGATATTGCTTGGTTGCGCATGGATTCGCCAACCAATCTAATGATCATCAACGCGATGATCATTACCGAAGAGATGGAGTTCAAAGATTTTAGAAATACGATTATAAATCGATTTCTGCGATTCCCTCGTTTTATGACGCGACCAGTTCAGGTATCGGGCGAGTATGTTTGGGAAAAAGACCCGTACTTTGATTTGGCGAATCATGTAAAAAAGGTAGCCCTTCCCGGAAAGGCCGATAAACAGTCGCTACAGAAATATCTTGCAGATCAAAGCAGCGTTCCGTTTGATGAAAGCAAGCCTCTGTGGCAGATTCACTTTGTTGATAATTACTGCGATGGCAAAGCGATCATTCTTCGTGTTCATCATTGTTACGCAGATGGCTTGGCACTTATTTCCGTCTTTAACTCGATTACCGATGGTAGCGCGAATGTCGCGCCATTTTCAGTCGCGCAAGCGGCGTCGAATGAAGAAAGTAAGGAAGAAGTGAATTACGAATGGCCGCGATATCAGCGATTGATCGATACAGCGACCGAGCGAGCTGATCGCTATGCGAAATTTGCGAAGAAAATTTCAACCGACGGAATCGGAATTTTACGCGACCAAGATGCGATGCGTGGCATTGTCGGTGATGGCGTTCGAGCGGCAACCGAGCTCGCGCAATTGGCGACGATGCCTGCCGATCCCAGAACGACGTTGAAGGGCAAGCTTGGCGTTAGGAAGACCTGCGCTTGGTCTGATCCTGTGAGTTTTGATAAGTTCCACGGTATTGCCAAGGTCGTTGGTTGCAAGATCAATGATTTGTTGATGTCCTGTGTTGCTGGTGCGTTTCGGGAAGAGTTGATCCGCGCGGGTGAGGATATTGAAGGGCGACGCGTTCATGTGACGATTCCCGTCAATATTCGGCCACCTGATCAGATGGATTTGAGTGAGCGCCCTGATGAGCTTGGAAATCAGTTCGGAACCGTATTTGCCGCCTTACCGGTAGATATCGAGAATCCATTAGAGCGCGTTTATAAGATCAAGCATGACATGATCGCACTGAAACAGTCGCTTCAACCGGCACTCTCTTATGGAATTTTATATGCCGCAGGCCTTTTGCCGAAGGGCATGCAGCGCGCTTTGACGGAGAGTTTTGGCAACAAGACAACGGCGGTGATGTCAAATGTTCCAGGGCCTCGAGAGCCGCGTTTTATTGCGGGCTCTCGAATCAAGGAGCAAATGTTCTGGGTACCTCAAACGGGTGATCTTGGAATTGGCTTAAGTATCATTAGTTATGGTGGTCAAATCCAATTTGGCTTAATTGGTGACTCGCGCTTGTTGCCCAATCCTGAGCGAATTGTTTCTCGTTTTGTGGCGCAGATTGAGCTGCACAGAACCGATGTGGTTGCCAGCTACATTGAAGACCTTGTCCAGCCGACGATCATTGGCTAGGCCGAAGTAAGTCGAGGCTTGTCTTTTTAGAAGAGGAATGCTTGAATTCGCGCTCCCAAAAGTGAGTGCGACGAGCGTATTTCTTCATGACTTCTACACAAGATGACAACAAACCACAGGTCCCTCTGGCCACAAAGCTGAATCTCGAAACCGCACAAATTTCCTGGAAAGAATTGGAACCGCATTTTGCGGGCGGGAATGTAATTGCTGTGGATAAGGGCCTTGACCTCTTACTGGTCGCAGAGCAGATTGTTGCGGACAACACTGACATAATCAAACAGTGGATGAGTGAGGGGAAAGTGGCGCAGGTAGCGGACGATCAGGCGCTAAGCTGGTCAAATGACAACGCTTTGCTGTGGGCAGTTGTGATCAAGCCTTGGATTCTTGTTCAGCAGCGCTAGACTAGCTTGCGGCGAAGCGGAAAAGTTCCTTTGAGAGCTTTATTGGTTGGTCAATTAATGGCGCATGGCCACTTTTTGTAAATGGAATGACGCTACAATTTGAATTCAAATCAGCCATTCTTAATTGCCCTGTTGCAGGATACATGTCCGATTTCATTCCCACTAGAATATCAATCGGTACGTTGCTGTTTGTTACCGCTGATCGTAGGTCGTAGCGCTCGGTAATGTAGGAGTTCAGGCAGTGCATATAGGCTGACCAGTTTTCGGTTGGAAGTATTTGTTGCGACACCCATTCTTTAGAAATAAGTACTCTCGATAGGGCTTTGTGAATTGGGTTCGAGAGCGCGGAAGCAAAAAATTCGGAAAGCTCACGATGAATTTGCCATCGCAGTGCTAGAGGAATCTCCTCATAAGCCGCTTTTCGCGTCATAAAGGGCGCAAGATCTTCGATGAGTCGTTCTGCGTTTTCAAAGCGGCTGTCATGTTCGTCACCAAATAACCCCCATTGCCAGTCGCTCTTGTTCACACAGCAGGGGCTTTGATCAATGTGCAGGTAGCGCTGCAGTTTTTTGGGGCTGTGCGCTTCTATTAGCTTTAGTGATGTCAGCGCTCCCATAGAAATGCCGATGAGTTTGAACTCTCCAAGTTGTAAGTGACTAATGAGCTGATTTATGTCGCTGGCAAAGTTTGAAACGGCACAGGTCTCGCTAAAATCTGCGTGATGAGAGCGGCCGAAACCTCTAAGGTCTGGAATAATGACACGGTATTTTTGTGATAGAGCCCAAGCGTAAGGAAGCCAGTGCCCAGAGTGCATGCCAAAACCATGGAGCATGATAATAGTTGGGCCTTTACCGATGTCTCGATAATAAAGGCTGGCGTTATCACTCGTATTAAAACGTGGCATTTTCTTGCTCCAAAATTCAACAACAGGACTACATTGGATTAAGGTAAGTAAACCTCAATGGGCGCGGAGAACCGGCCTGTTATTCCATCCGAGTCGATTGTTGCGATATGAAGGTAGACACTGCCTGCGTTTAGGTTAGCGAGAGTAAACTGCGTATTGTTTGCTCCGACGACGGTAACACCATTATGAATCGAGTTGGATTTGTAACCATATTCCAAACGATAGCCATATATTTCGCTTGGATTCAGTGGTTCTCCGTTTTCCCGCTCTGAGGGCATGGCCCAAGATAGCGCGAGGGAGGGGCGTTCGCGCACAGTGATGTTTGCAGAATTTGAGGTCAGAGAGCCGAGCGCGCTTGTTGCAATAACATGGTAAGCGCCCGAATCTTCGGCTGAGGCATTTTGAATGGTAAAGTACCCGGACTCTGCGCCTGTGATAGGATTGCCATTTTTAAACCATTGGTAGGAATGTGATGTTTGTGCTGATGTTTGAACGCCGAGCGTATGTGAGTCTCCGAGGTATACCTGTGCTGAACGCGGATGCTCAAGTAGTTCCAGCGCCGCGCTATTGCTAATTACCTGAATCTCGGCACGACTTGAGGCAATCTTGCCCGAGCTGTTACTGACTTCGACGAAATAGCTGCCTTCGTCAGACGGGCTTACATTCGTCAGTGTCAAATAGCTGCGTGTTGCGCCACTCAACTTCACCCCGTTTTTAAACCATTGGTAGCGTAAAAAGCCGCCACCTGATGCTACTACTTGAAGGGCTGCTTGTTGTCCATTCAGCAGCGCCGTGCTTTGCGGGTGCTCAGTAATTTGTATGCCACTCAATGCGTCTGTGACATGGACGTGTGCAAAGTTGGAATAGATGATGTGTCCGTTGCGCGATGCAATTGCCCTGTATGCGCCTGAGTCGCTATTTGCTACATCACTAATTTGGAGGGTCGGGCTTCTTTGGCTGGTCAGAAGACTACCGTTCCTTTGCCAGCGGATCTCGACGTTATCGGTGATATTGGTGTTTGCGTTCAACGTTAATGACTGACCACTTACGAGTGTTGCTCCCTGAGGTTGTCTAGAAAAGTCCAGAGCAACGTTTGCTGTATTTACTTGCAGGGTAGCTAGGCTTGAGAAAAGTGTTTGGCCTGCGCTGGAAACGCGAACCTGATAGCTGCCAGCGTCGCTGCCTTTTGCGCTTGCCTTTCCATAAATGGCACTAGTTGCTCCGGGAATCTCTGCGCCATTGTGAAGCCATTGATATTGCAACGCAGATTGTGCGCTTGCGTGAGCGCGAAAATAAAAACTCTCACCCAAGGTCGTACTTCTACTCTCCGGTGATGAGAGGATGCGAAAGCCGCCTTCCGTCGAAGCGCTGTTCGCTTTAGCGAGCAGCGTGTCCATTTGAGTGAGAGTATCCTGTGCCAGCGTCACAGAGAGCTGCTCGGCAATTGCTGCGCTGTTCTTGAATAGATTGCTGGGCGCTATGTCATTGATAGTAATCCCCGCGTCATACCAGCTCTGTGTTTGCGCAAGCTCAAACAAGCTTGCGCCTAATAATGAGATGACGAAACTACTGGCGTCGCTTTGTTCGACATTAGTGCTATCGGTAATATCGATGAAGGGCGTTGTGAGCGGGTCCGTTTGTAAGCCAAGCGTATCTGCAATCCAGTTCTTGGCTTGTTGAATGTTTGCGAAAGTCAGGCCGTCAGGGAGATTAAGCGCGGTTGAAACAATGAGGTGGCTCAGCGAAGAGATGTGGGCGCTATACTCTCGACTGTCGCTGTGAGCGTGAACAAGACCGAGTAATTGAAAGTCATCTTCCAATGGAACGGCTTCGCCAAATTCATACCAGATACCATCCGTCTTGCCGGTGCAGCCCATTGCTTGGTCACATTTCATGCGAGTGGTTTGCGCATTTGATGTGATTTGTAAAAGAACGGGTTTGTTAAAGCTTGTTTGAGTCAGCTGTAAAGCAAAGTTGCCAGCAGGGTCTGTTTCCGTCGTTGAGATGAGTTCGAGCGACTGATCTTCGCTGTCAACCGCGTAGGCGCTGACGATACCATTGCTAATTACGCCTTTGACGGCTTGCCCTTTGACGGTTTCTAGGACCTGATTGGCGCCGTGTTCATCTGTACTACCTGAGCTACAGGCTGCGAGCGCAACGGAGCAGATGATCAAACAGGCAATGTGGCGAAAAGATGAGTACATGGCGGGTTGAACGAACGGTATCCAAGCTGTGAGAAAACTTCCTAACGCCTAGGATACCGCGTTCAGTTCATTATTTTGATTAAATCTTGTACTTCTTGTCTTACTAATAAGTAAGGTGTTATTTGAGTTTCCAGTTTAACGTTGAACCTGCATAGAACGGCACTATCTCACCGCCATTAGCAAGCTGCATTGTCTCGGGCACTGTCCACTCTTCGCGCACTAAGGTGATGCTGCCCGTGTTACGAGGTAGGCCGTAAAAATCGGCTCCATGGAAGCTCGCAAATGCTTCGAGCTTATCGAGACAATCGAGTTGTTCAAATACCTCGGCATACAACTCGATGGCACTCCATGCACTGTAACAACCGGCACAGCCGCACGCGCTCTCTTTTTTGCTCTTCTCATGAGGGGCTGAATCTGTTCCCAAAAAGAATTTATGAGATCCGGATTTAACCACTTCCTGCAAGGCTTGTTGATGGATGTTGCGCTTAAGAACCGGAAGGCAAAAGTTGTGAGGACGAATGCCCCCCACAAGCAAATCGTTTCGATTTAGCAATAGGTGCTGCGGCGTAATGGTTGCACCCACTTGCTCATTTGCAGAAAGAACAAATTCGGCAGCGTCTTTCGTTGTGATGTGCTCGAAAACGATCTTCAGCGAAGGGAAGTCTTGATGAATGCGCTTTAGATGCTGATCGATAAAGAGCTTCTCTCGATCGAAAATATCCACGTCATTGTGCGTTACCTCGCCATGGATGAGCAATAACATACCTTCTTCGGCGAGCGCTTCAAAAACAGGGTTAAGCGACTCCAAACTTGCTACTGCCGCATCGGAGTTTGTGGTTGCTCCAGCAGGGTATAGCTTGGCTGCAACCGCACCGGCCGCTTTGGCGGCAATAATATCGTCTCGGCTTGTCTGATCCGTGAGATAAATCGTCATTAAGGGTTGAAAGTCCGAACCCGCTGGTCGCGCGGCCTCGATTCGTTGCCGATATGCAGACACCAATTCTCCAGTCGTGACCGGGGGTACCAGGTTTGGCATAACAATCGCGCGAGCGAAACATCGCGCGGTTGCTGGTACGGTCTCCTTAAGCATGTCACCATCGCGAAAGTGAAGGTGCCAATCGTCAGGGCTTGTGAGTGTCAGTTGTTGCATACAAAGGGCTCTTTATGTTGGGGTTACTGCTAGCTTTCGCTAGGCTGCTCGGCAGCCAATTCGCGACTTATACAGGCTTCGATATCGATATTCTTTAGTTGTGGAACAAAATTACATGGGCGATGGCGGCTGTCTATTTGACTGACAATAATGTTATCCCACGCGGTCTTACAGGCATTATTGCTGCCGGGCAAACAGAAAATCAGTGTGTGGTTTGCCATGCCAGCCAAAGCACGCGACTGTATGGTTGAAGTACCTACTTGTTCTAGCGATATTTGACGAAACATCTCACCAAAACCGTCTACAAGTTTGTCGAGTAAAGGTGTGACGGCCTCGGGAGTGCTGTCTCGCGATGTAAATCCGGTACCGCCAGTAATTAAAATGACCTGTGTTTCCTTATCTGCGATCCAGCGAGATAAGCTTGCACGAATCTGGTAAACATCATCGATGACGATCTCTCGATGGCAAAGTGTGTGTCCGGCCTCTTGCAGGCTTTCCGTTAGGTATTGGCCAGATGTATCGGTTTCTGCGCTTCGCGTGTCGGAAACTGTAAGAACACTTATTTTTAGAGGTATAAGTGACTGTGTGCATTGTTTACTCATGATAGGGCCTCCAAGCGCGATCTTTGCTCGCATATTATGGTCGTTGAAAATGAAATTTGAAACTGTAAACATGCTTGGAGAGCGTTTTACTATACACTTTGTAGTAGGCTGCATTAAGGCCTGCTCGCTTGTAAGTCGCTCGTAGCGTGAAATTCGAATAAAACACAACAAAAGTAAAGTAAAGGAAGCCCAGCCATGTTCTCTCGTGAGCAATGGTACGAATATTTAAATGAACCCTCTCAAAGGTCGCTGATTGCTTGGCTTATAAATCTGGTGATTGCTGCAGCGATTTTCTTCAATATGGTTGAGGTGCTTCTTGTCTCGGTTGAAAACGAGGCGAATAGTGCTCATTACTCAGGCATTCACGTTCACGCGATTTTTACTTTGATCTTTGTCGCCGATTATTTGATGCGCATTTGGGTAGCGGCTGAAGCCCCGCAAGAGCATGGCAATAGTGCGCTTAATCGTCGGCTCAATTATGTTTTTTCGCCAATGGGCGTTATCGATTTGTTGTCGTTTTTGCCTGGATTAATGCTTATTTTAGTGCCGGATAGCGCTGCTCAGGACTTTAGTTTCCTAAAAGTGATGACAACCGTTCGGATTCTAAAGCTAACGCGATATTCTGCATCGCTTTCAATTCTGGCAGCGGTGTATCGGGAAAACTTCTCCACGCTGTTTGCGGCGATGATTATCATGATCATTATTAGCTTTACCGCAGCAACCGGTGTGTATATTTTTGAGCGGGTTGCTCAGCCGGAGGCGTTTGGTTCCATTCCGCGCTCTATGTGGTGGGCCTTAGTCACACTGACAACGGTTGGCTACGGTGATGTTGTACCGATTACTCTTGGTGGCAAGTTGTTTGGCGCAGTTGTGATGATTGCTGGCGTTGGTATTGCGGCAATACCGGCTGGTGTGTTTGCCTCATCATTCGTTCGTTTAATCCGCGACCATGACCGAAAGCGCCGAGTCTCCAGACATAAGCGAGTGTTAAGCAAAGAAATGAAAGAGTCGCTGAAAAGCATCGACTTGAATGGTTTGGAGAAGCAGGAAGTGGAGTATTTGATGCACGAATATGGCCTGACGCTCGAGCAAGCCATAAATGTGGTCGATCATTATCGCAGTTAGCAGGCTTGTTGGCCCTAGAGCGTTAATTCAATAGCAGGGCATCGTCATCGATGGCACCGTAGTTCTTATGAAACTGATCAAGAAGGTCCTGCGTGGTGAGTCCTTTGCGGTGATCGCCGTGTACATCTAAAGCCAATTTTCCCTGATGTAGCATGATCGTTCGATCGCCAACGGAGAGTGCTTGTGACATGCTGTGCGTCACCATAAGCGCAGTAAGTTGGGACTCACTAACAATGTTTTGTGTTAGCTCTAATATAAAAGTTGCCGTTTTCGGGTCGAGGGCTGCCGTATGCTCGTCGAGCAGCAGGAGCTTCATTGGCTGCAGCGAAGCCATGAGTAGGCTAACGGCCTGCCTTTGACCTCCTGATAGAAGGCCTATTTTGTCATCAAGGCGCTTCTCCAGTCCAAGTTGCAGCAGCTTGAGCTTGTCCATAAAGCGATTGCGGTATTGCCTTTTGGCAGCAATGCCTAAACCGCGTGTTTTTGTTCGGGCTTGTGCAAGTGCGAGATTCTCTTCAATCGTTAAATCTTCGCAGGTACCCATTAACGGGTCTTGGAAGACGCGGGCGATTAGCGGTGCGCGTTTTTCAACAGGCCATTGGCTTATTTCTTTGCCGTCTAGCTGAATTGAGCCTTGCGGGCTGAGGAATTCTCCCGCAAGTGCGTTCAAGAGCGTTGATTTTCCTGCACCATTGCTACCAATTACCGTAACGAACTGACCTTCAGGAATGTGCAAATCGACACCTTTAAGCGCTTGATTCTCAAGCGGAGTCCCCGGATTAAACGTAATTTTAAGGTCGTTGATATCGATCATGCTTTGGCCGCCTTAAACTTCGATTTAATATTTGGCATGACGATCGCAAGGGTGACGAGTACGGCGGTGATTAAGTTGAGGTCTTGTGCTTTTAGTCCTAAGACATCGCCATTGAGTGCAAACGCGATCACCAGCCTGTATAGAATGGAACCGACAACGCAGGCCAGAGCCCAAAGCAGAATGGTTCGAGTGGAAATAAGCGCTTCTCCCCCAATGACAGACGCGAGGCCAATTACAATGACACCTACCCCCATCGTCACGTCGGCGCTTCCCTGGCTTTGTGCAAATAAGGCTCCGGCGAGCGCAACCAAGGCATTGGAAAGTGCCATGCCCAGCACGATCATCAGGCTCGTGTTTACACCGTTGGCCTTTGCCATACGGGGATTTGAGCCTGTTGCTCGCATGGCAAGCCCAATTTCGGTTTTCAAGAATGCGACAAGCAAGCCGAGCGCAATGAAAGCGAGAACCCCAAAGGCAATTGGATAGGCAATGTAGTAGGGGACGGTTAGATTATCTAAAGGGCTGAGGAGGGTCTCCACTCCAAGTAGAGCCTTGTTTGGTCCATCCATAATTCTCAGATTGATTGAATACAGCGCAATCATGGTGAGTATAGATGCGAGCAGATGAAGGATGTTCAGCTTTACATTTAAAAGCGCGGTAACAACGCCTGCGGCAGAACCTGCCACACAGGCCATGAGTGTTGCTAACCAAGGGTTTATTCCGCCGACAATTGCGCTAGCTGCAACCGCCGCACCGAGCGGAAATGATCCATCGACAGTGAGGTCGGGAAAATCTAGTATCCGAAATGAGATAAATATTCCGAGCGCTACTAGCGCAAAGATGAACCCTGTCTCGAGTGCGCCAAAAAACGCAAAGCTGCTAATCATTTTTAAACCTTAATTACTGGATAATCTCTTTCGCACGTTTTGTTAGTGATGCTGGAAGCTCTATGCCCATAGCTGCCGCCGCACCGGGGTTTAAATAGAGTTCGGTCTTGTCGACACCTTGTACCGGAAGATCTCCAGGTGCCTTGCCGTTTAGGACTTCTACCACCATGGCGCCAGTTTGACGGCCGACATCGTAGTAGTTGAAGCCAAGTGCTGCAATCGCGCCGCGTTTAACACTGTCGGTGTCTGCTGCGATGACCGGGATGTCTGTTTGTTCAGCAATTTTTAGAACGCCTTCGAGGGCTGAAATCACCGTGTTGTCTGTAGGCAGATAAATCGCATCTACTTTGCCGACAAGAGAGCGCATTGCCGTTTGCACGTCGGCCGATTTTGGCGATGCAGCTTCAACGACGTCGAGGCCTTGCTCAGGCGCATGCTTTTTAACAAGTTCGACAAGTGACACAGAGTTTGCTTCGCCCGGGTTATAAATCACCCCTAGTTTTTTGGCTGATGGCACGATTTCCTTCACTAAAGCCATGTGCTTATCGACGGGCGTTAGATCTGAAACGCCTGATACGCGCGGGCTTGGTTTATCCCAAGCCTTCACGAGCTTGGCGCCAACAGGGTCTGTTACTGCACTGAAGATAATATTGCTGCTTCGAGCAGAAGCCACCATTGCTTGTGCGGACGGCGTTGCAATTGCGACGATAACATCGGGATTGCTACCCGCAAATTTTTTGGCAATCTGTGCAGCGGTTGTTGGATTTCCCTGAGCGCTTTGGTACTCCCACTTAAGGTTTTCGCCTTCTCTATAGCCTGCTTCTGCAAGGACGTCTTTTACACCCTGACGAACGGAGTCTAGAGCGGGATGTTCGACGATTTGAGTGATAGAAACGTGTTTTTCTTCAGCTGATGCGTGACCGCTCATGACTACTGCTAAGAAGGCGCATGCAAGCGCTAGAGTTTTTGAAATGTTCATATAGTTCCTTATCAATTTCTGTTTTTGTTGTGCTTATTGAATACGGATCTTCTTTGCGCTACCTAAAGCCGCTCAATAGCGAAGCAGAAAATTATCCGCCTAAGTTAGTAGAAACACAATAAGTCGCTTTGGTCCGTGCGCTCCATAAGCAAGAGTCTGCTGTATGTCAGCGGTTTTAGAGGGGCCGGAAATAAAAACGAGGTTGCTCGGGAGGGTTTGAGGATCGAACAGAGAGCTGTCAAAAGCCGACGTGAGGCTGTCTAAAATCGTATGTTTTTTGATGACCAAGATGCTGATCGGAGGAACAAGGCTTAGGCTTCGAGGTTGTTGCGCGTTCGCTTTCACGATAAGGGCGCCTTTGTCAGCGACTCCGCCATCGGCGAAACAGATGCTGAGTGTTACCGTATCGAACAATACAGTTTTGTCGAGCGCGCCTATGTCAACCAAGCTCAAGTCGTCTGTTAATTGCAGCTTTAAGTCCGTTAAATCTGGGTGCTCTGCAACCGCTACGGCGCCTTTAAGTTGCTCTGTGTTGAGCCACTCGTCGATGCTCGTGCCTAAATGCTCTTCGGTGACTTCATGCACTTCAGCATGGTTTTGACGGAGTAGTTGTTTGAAGAGCGCAATGTCAGGTTGCCTTGCTGTGTTGTCGGGGATCGTGCTCCCTCGTTGCGAAGCACTCTTGGCTTTGGCACGCCTCAGGTTGCCCAAAATATGTTGCTTTGCGGAATCAGTCATTTTTACGTGCTCGCATTAATTCGGAGAAACTTGCAGTTGCGGGTTTTGGAAAGGTGCGAGTGCTAGTCCAAGATGCGGGTTTTGGAAACGGCAGATAGTGCGCCAGCTTTGCGCCAAAAGAGAGGAGTGAATGTAGGTAGATATTTCGGTAGAGCAGCGCCCATACTTTCCAGCCAAAACGTTCTATTTTGTTAGGCTCTAGGCGTTTCTCGCGCAGACTTCTTATTAGATTGGGCAACGGGATGTTCACCGGGCAGGCCTCACCGCAGGCGCCGTTTAACGAGCATGCATCCAGTAAATCACCTTTTTCGCTCAGGCCTTCTATCTGAGGCATGACGACTTGTCCTATCGGGCCTGGATAAGTACTGCCGTACGCATGCCCTCCTATACGCGTATATACCGGACAATGATTCATGCACGCTCCGCAGCGAATACACGCGAGCGTCTCACTTAAATGATCATCCATATACATTTCACTGCGCCCGTTATCGAGAAGGACGAGGTGGACCTGCTCGGGGCCGTCGATTTCATCCGCTTTGCGAGGCGAGTTGATGATGTTGAAATAAGTTGTGATCAATTGCCCTGTCGCAGAACCGGTGAGCAAAGTAAGCAGCGGTGGTATTTCCTTAAAGCTCGGTACCACTTTTTCGATACCCATGAGTGCTACATGAATTCTAGGGATGCCTGTTGACATGCGGCCGTTTCCCTCGTTTTCGACCAAGCATAACGACCCGGTCTCCGCTATCGCGAAATTAACACCGCTCACACCCATATCGGCGTCTTTAAATTGTTGGCGCAGTGCCTTTCGCCCGATACCAATGAGGTCGTCAACACTAGCGTCCTCCGTATTCTCATTGAGTTCTCGTGTAAATAAACGGGCAATTTGTTCTTTTGATTTGTGGATGGCCGGCATAATGATGTGTGATGGTGTCTCGTGATCAAGCTGCACGATGTATTCACCCATGTCAGATTCGATGCATTGAACGCCAAGAGATTCTAGATGTTGATTAAGTTCGATCTCTTCTGTCGCCATCGACTTGCCTTTAACTACATGCTTTACATGATTGGTTTGGGCGATGTCACCAATAATTGTGCGGGCATGCTGGGCGTTGCGCGCCCAATGCACTTGAATGCCTTTTTGCCTGCAGCTTTCTTCGAGCTGCTCTAAAAGCTCTGGAAGTTGTTCTAAAACAGATCTGCGTATTGCAGCGCCTTCGTTGCGCAGAGCATTCAGGTCTGTGTTTGCAAAAGCCGAGGCTCGTTTGCTTTGGAGGAAGTCCATCGCGCCACGAAAATTGTGCCGTAACTCCGTGTCGGCCAGCGCATCCACAGCTCGGATGCGAAATTCATTTTTCATAGCTGACTCCATAGGATTGAGCCAGTGCTGTTGCAAGATGCGAGCCTTTAAGTTTGATTTCCTGTTTTTCGCTATACCCATTTAGATGCATCAAACAGCCGCAATCGCCGCTGACAAATTGCCTGACACCATTCGCGCTCAGGTGGTTTACTTTATCATCTGCCATTGCGCTGGAAACTTCAGGCGCTTTCACTGAAAAGGTGCCGCCAAATCCGCAGCACTCTTGTGCATACTCTGGCTCCTCCGCGCTCATAGATAGATAGGTGGCGGCCTGCTGCCATGCTGCGGCGCTATCGACAGCCCTTCGGGCAGAGCAAGAAATATGTAGCCGTTGGTTTGGAGTCTTTGATTCTTCAGCAGGAGGTAAGAGCTCGGGCAGATGCGGTAGTACGAAACGGATGGCCTCATGGCATCGCTCTGCCAGGTCCTGTGCTTTCTTTTTATAGGTTTTGTCTGAAGCAAATATTCTTGGGTAATGTGAAACAAGCATGTCTGCGCAGGAGGCCGAAGGAACTATGACCGGTATGTCGAGCTTGGAGAGCAGGTCAATTGTTTTGGTCGCTACATTCTTTGCTTCCAAGTTTGCGCCAGAGTTGTAGGCGGGCTGACCACAGCAACTTTGATATTCTGGAAGAACAACCTCAAAACCTGCCAGTTCAAGCAGGGCTACACAGTCCATTCCTACCTTGGGAAACAGGTGCTCGACAAGGCACGTGGAGAAGAAATAAACCTGTTTGCTCATACTACTCCTCTATTCTTGCGAGGTTGATTGCTCCGGGCCAGATTTGACTAGCGGTAAGCGGACGTTTAACGCATCCAGATCGATGCTACGTGCATCAAGCCAATCACTGTTGCGTGCAACTTCAAAGCCGTTTCTTGCTCCCAGTTGCTCAATGAGATCTTGATTGCGTCCACGCCTGTTCAGATTCACCATCGCGCGTTGCAGCTTGTTGATTGAGTAAAAAGGTACTCTAGGATGGGTGATAAAAGCAAATGGAGCAAAGCCGGGTGTTTCCCAAAGAACTTTCAGCTGTTCTTGCCGGTCCGGTGACAAGGCATAAAAACTTGATTCAGCGATGCTGATTGCGCGCACTTGTCCGTTTGTGAGTGCGTCCATCGTTGCTGTCTCATCTTTGAAAAGCTGCATTGGTAGTTCAATACCGAGTCGCCGCAGACTAAAGCGCGGAATAATACTTGAAGTGTAATTTAGTACGGAATCAAAACCGGTTATGTCGTTCTCGATATCCCTCAGAGTGCGCGCTGAATCGAGTCGTTTGACGACAATCAAGGCGCGGAGTGGCTGTGCTTTTCGCTTTGCCAATGCCCGGTAGTTCTGAGCTTCGGAGGCGGATAAGAACTGCAAAGGGGTTGTGTAGGCAATATCATATTTTCCCTGCGCGAGGTTTCGTTCAAACTCCAATTGGCTCTTGGGTAATTCCAGGTTAAGTTGCAATCCAGTTTTGGATTCAAGTTGTTTTGTGAGTTGTTGCCATACCTGGGCTCGAGATGGCGAATCCCTCCTTGTTTCATATACGACGCGTGTTTTTAACACCTTGCTCTCGGCATTTTCGAAGCGCTTGTCATATACCGGTGCCGGATTGGGTGCTTCAGGCGTAATGGCAAGGCTCAAACCCTGCGCGTGGCTGAATGAGGTCATGCCCACTAAAAGCAGTAATAAGATATTTAGATGTAAGGGGAGAGGTTTCATTCAGCTTGTTTTGGTACAAATCTGGAGTAATTGAGAGTGAGCGCGCAGTTTAGCACTGAACTCGCTTTACTTAATAATACGTGGTCTGCAAATAATGGCGTGCGCTATTGATCTCGACTACACTTCGCGCCCATGAACTTGCGTCTGTAAACAACTGCAAACGAGGGAATTTAGTTTGTGACGGGGTCGATATTCTGGTACTCTGACGTCCCATCATTGAGGTGCAAAATCTCATCCCTTCTCGTAAGTTTTTTATAGCAGTTTACTAGTAGTTTGGTAGTCACTTTAGAGCGTCCTTCTTTTCCGTTTGGGCGTGTGATTGGTTGAGTCAGAGAGATTGACAGGGTTTACATGACACGCTTTATATTCGTCACTGGTGGTGTGGTTTCTTCGTTGGGTAAAGGGATAGCTTCGGCCTCTCTTGCAGCTATTTTGGAAGCACGTGGTTTAAAAGTCACAATGCTCAAACTAGACCCGTATATTAATGTTGATCCTGGCACGATGAGCCCGTTTCAGCACGGTGAGGTTTTTGTTACCGAAGATGGAGCAGAAACCGATTTGGATCTTGGGCATTATGAGCGTTACATACGCACCAAAATGACCAAGCGTAATAACTTTACTAGCGGACGGGTTTACGAAGACGTTATTCGTAAAGAGCGTCGCGGTGATTATTTGGGCGGAACCGTTCAGGTTATTCCTCACATTACAGATGAGATCAAACGTCGTGTTGTCGAGGGCGCGAGTGGTTATGATGTTGCGTTGGTAGAAATCGGCGGCACCGTTGGTGATATCGAGTCGCAACCCTTTCTTGAAGCGGTTCGTCAGCTAAAAATAGAAGTTGGCTCAAACCGCGCAATGTTTATGCACCTTACGTTGGTTCCTTATATTGCGACTGCTGGTGAAACGAAAACCAAGCCAACACAGCATTCTGTTAAAGAAATGCGCTCTATCGGTATTCAGCCTGACATTTTGGTATGCCGCTCTGATCACGAGATAGATGACTCCTCCCGCCGAAAAATCGCGCTGTTTACTAACGTAGAAGAACGCGCCGTTATTCCTCTTCAAGATGCAAATAGTATCTATCTGATTCCACGGATGCTGCACGAGCGTGGCCTAGATAACATTATTTGTGAGCGCTTTAACCTTGAATGTGAGCAAGCAGATTTGAGCGAATGGGACGAGGTGGTTGAAGCTGAAGCAAACCCAGAGCACGAAGTGACGATTGCCATGGTCGGCAAATACATGGAATTGCTTGATGCGTATAAGTCCCTCATCGAGGCACTGAAGCATGCAGGTTTAAGAAACCGAACAAAAGTGAAGATTCGCTACGTTGATTCAGAAACCATTATTGATGAAGGCACTAAGCAGCTTGAAGATGTTGATGCCATTCTGGTGCCTGGCGGTTTTGGAAATCGAGGTGTAGAAGGCAAGATTCAGACAGTGAAATACGCGCGCGAGAACAAAGTCCCTTACCTGGGGATTTGTCTTGGCATGCAGGTGGCTGTTATTGAGTTTGCGCGACACGTCGCGGGCCTCGATGGTGCAAATAGTACCGAGTTTGATGCTAAGAGTGATTACCCCGTTGTCGGTTTAATCACGGAGTGGAAGGACCAGAGTGGTGCAGTTGAGCAGCGTTCTGATTCTTCTGATTTGGGTGGAACCATGCGCCTGGGTTCTCAAGAGTGTCATTTAGAGCCGGGTTCAAATGCGGCTAATGCGTATGGAAAAGCGCGTGTGAATGAGCGTCACCGTCATCGTTACGAGGTGAACAATAATCTTCTTCCTAAGCTAAAAGATGCGGGGCTGATTGTATCTGGTCGTTCTTCTGACGGGGCTTTGGTCGAGGTTGTGGAAGTGCCAGATCATCCTTGGTTCGTGGCTTGTCAGTTCCACCCTGAATTTACATCGACGCCACGAGACGGTCATGGTCTTTTTGAAGGCTTTGTGAAAGCGGCAATGAAAAACAAGGCTAAATAGGCAATAGCATGGCCCAGAAGATTGTTAAAGTTGGCGATATTGAAATCGCCAATGACAGACCATTTGTTCTGTTTGGCGGTATGAATGTGCTCGAATCGCGTGATTTGGCAATGCAAATTGCTGCGAAGTATGTCGAAGTCACTGAAAAGCTTGGTATTCCCTATGTGTTCAAGGCTTCGTTTGACAAGGCGAATCGTTCTTCTATTCACTCCTTTCGCGGGCCAGGTTTAGAGGAAGGCTTGCGTATTTTTGAGGACATCAAAGCTGAGTTTGGTGTGCCTGTCATCACTGATGTTCATGAGCCGCATCAGGCTGCTCCGGTGGCGGAAGTCTGTGACATTATTCAGTTGCCGGCGTTTTTGTCCCGGCAGACTGATTTGGTCAGCGCCATGGCGCAAACCGATGCCGTTATTAATATCAAAAAAGCGCAATTTCTCGCTCCTCAAGAGATGCAACACATATTGAAAAAATGTGTCGAGGCGGGCAATGATCAACTGATTTTATGTGAACGAGGCTCTAGCTTCGGTTACAACAATTTGGTTGTAGATATGCTCGGATTCGGAGTGATGAAGCGTTTTGAGTATCCTGTGTTTTTCGATGTAACGCACGCGCTACAACAACCTGGGGGCCGTCCAGACTCGGCGGGTGGTCGCCGAGAGCAAGTGACCGACTTAGCATTAGCTGGCATGTCACAGGGCTTGGCAGGATTGTTTTTGGAAGCGCACCCTGAGCCAAATCAGGCCAAGTGTGATGGGCCTTGTGCCCTGCGTTTGGAGCAGCTTGAGCCATTTTTGGCGCGTGTAAAAGCCATTGATGAATTAGTTAAAAGTTTTAAACCTTTGGACACCGCTTAAGCGGGCCATTTAGTATTAGTTGGAGAAAAAGTACATGTATCAGATCGCAGATATTAAAGGTCGCGAGGTTATGGACTCGCGAGGCAACCCGACTGTTGAAGCGGATGTCATCCTAGAGTCTGGCGTTGTAGGGACAGCCTGTGCACCATCCGGTGCGTCAACTGGCTCTCGTGAAGCACTCGAACTGCGTGACGGCGATAAGTCTCGTTACCTAGGTAAAGGCGTATTGAAGGCGGTCGCGGGCATCAATAGTGATATTCGCGAAGCGCTAATTGGTAAAGACGTAACGGAACAGCGCGCGCTTGATCAGATTATGATTGATCTTGATGGCACTGAGAATAAAGCTAATCTAGGCGCCAACGCAATTTTGGCGGTTTCGTTGGCCGCAGCAAAAGCTGCCGCACAAGCGAAAGGTGTAGAGCTATACGAGCATATCGCTGAGATAAATGGCACGGCGGGCCAATACTCCATGCCAGTTCCGATGATGAATATCCTTAATGGTGGTGAACACGCGGATAATAACGTCGATATTCAGGAATTCATGGTTCAACCAGTTTCTGCGCCAAGTTTTGCTGAAGCATTGCGAGCAGGTGCTGAGATCTTCCATGCGTTGAAGAAAGTGTTGAAAGCGCAGGGTTTGAATACGGCTGTAGGTGATGAAGGTGGTTTTGCGCCGAACCTTGCGTCCAACGCAGATGCGCTCGCTGTGATCAAGACGGCGGTTGCTGATGCAGGTTATACGCTGGGCGACGATATTACGCTGGCTTTAGACTGTGCATCGTCTGAATTTTTTAAAGACGGAAAATACGATCTGAGTGGCGAAGGCAAAGTGTTTACTGCCGAAGGCTTTAGCGACTACCTTGCAGATTTGTGTGACGCTTACCCGATCGTATCGATTGAAGATGGTCAAGATGAGTCAGATTGGGATGGCTGGAAGTATCAGACGGAACGTCTGGGCGATAAAGTGCAATTGGTTGGTGATGACTTGTTCGTTACAAATACCAAGATTCTTCAGGAAGGCATCGATAAGAGCATCGCAAACTCGATTCTTATCAAGTTTAACCAGATCGGTAGTTTGAGTGAGACCCTGGATGCGATCCAGATGGCGAAAGACGCAGGTTACACGGCTGTGATCTCGCATCGTTCGGGCGAAACAGAAGACACCACGATCGCTGATCTAGCGGTAGGCACGTGCGCTGGTCAGATCAAAACTGGCTCGCTATGTCGCTCTGATCGGGTTGCGAAATACAACCGTTTGCTGCGAATTGAAGAGCAGCTTGGCTCAAAGGCGCCATATAAAGGTCGCTCGGAGATTAAGGGGCAATAAGCCGAGCCAGATTGTTGCTTTAAAAAGGGCTGTATAGCCCTTTTTTTTGCTTTGGCCAGTACAAAATTATGTCAATATCGACATGTTTTAGAGTTCAAAACGGGTTAGCGGTATTTAAAGGTGTGGGCTAGTCTGAACTAATACTTAAGATTTTCTGTTCACCTATTTAAGATTATTATCGAGTTCCAAAATGAAGTTGTTGTGGGGATTCTTGTTGCTAGCGACAATCGCGCTACAGGCGCGGTTATGGGTCGGGGAAGGCGGCATAATGGAAGTTTGGCAATTGCAGGACCAAGTAGAGGTCTTGCAAGCGCAAAATACTGTGCTTGAGCAGCGTAATGGACGCCTTGATGCAAAAGTAACAAACCTGAAAAAGGGCTTTGACGTGATTGAAGAGCGCGCGCGTCTTGATCTTGGTATGATTGGTCGAAATGAGACCTTCTTTATGGTGGTCAATCTTAACGATCATTAGCGAAAGCATCTACATGGCGATAGGCAACCCTGAGCCGAAACACTGGCTTATCATTCCAGCAGCGGGCATTGGATCACGAATGGCCGCTGACCTACCAAAACAATATCTGAAAATTCACGAGAAGAGCATTCTGCAAACGACGATTGAGGCGATGGCTTCTGCGAAGCGTTTTGACGGAGTATTTATTGGTCTTCACCCTGATGATCAGTACTTTGCCTCTCTTACGATTGAGTGCGAGACACCGATAACCTCTTATATTGGCGGCACGGAAAGGGCAGAAACAGTGCTTGCTGGGTTGAAAGCTCTTGCCTCACAAGCCTCGAAAGATGACTGGATATGGGTGCATGATGCGGCTCGTCCACTTATATCGAGCAGCGAAATTCATGAACTGGAAGATACTCTTCTTCAGACCGATATTGGTGCATTGCTCGTATTGCCTTGTACTGACACGATGAAGATAGCGAGCCTTGAAGGCGAGCTGACGACCGTAGACCGCTCTTCTCTATGGAGGGCACAAACTCCGCAGGTGTTCCGTCACTCACTACTTGTCGAAGCCCTGAGCAAGGGGATAGCGCACGATTGGGAAATTACGGATGAGTCTTCGGCAATAGAGCAGTCAGGCCTTACCCCGCGACTAGTGCAAGGAAAAGGGACCAATATTAAAGTGACTCATCCTGAAGACCTCATGGTTGTCGAGCGGGGTGTGATTCGCGAAAAGTCGAGGCTTAAAAATATATCAGAGAACGTAAATGATATGAGCGATATACGAATTGGCAGTGGATATGATGTCCATGCTTTTGAGGATGGAGATTCGATTACCTTAGGTGGCGTAAAGATTCCGCATAATCAAGGCTTAAAAGCGCATTCCGATGGTGATGTTCTGTTACATGCTATATGTGATGCCTTGCTTGGAGCGCTTGCTTTGGGTGACATAGGTCATCACTTTCCTGACACAGACCCTGAATGGGAGGGCGCCGATAGCCGGGCACTGCTTCGGGGTGTTTTTTGTCTTGTGCGTGAGAATGGATTTAAGGTGCAGAATATTGATTCTACCATTATTGCTCAGGCGCCGAAGATGGCACCGCATATCGAGGCAATGCGGTCTGCTATTGCAGAAGATCTTGAATTGCCCATTGAGCGGGTGAGCGTCAAAGCGACGACCACCGAGAAATTAGGATTCACCGGTCGCAAAGAAGGGATTGCTTGTCAGGCGAGCACTCTGCTGGTTGGTGGTCAATGAGTTTACCAGACTTGTGCCGCGCTAACGCGCGGCCATTGATGAACGGTGTGATTAAGCTTCAGCCGGAAGATTTTTATGTAGAGGAGCTACTAGATCTGGCGTTGTCTGGAGACGGTGAGCACCTGTATTTATTTGTCGAGAAGGTAGGCCAAAATACGGAGTATGTAGCAAAGCAGCTTGCGAGCGTCTTCAAGGTCCGTCCGATGGATGTTGGTTTTTCAGGCCTTAAAGATCGTTGGGCGGTTACCCGGCAGTGGTTCAGCATATATGTGCGAAACCAGCATTTTGAGGATTTGCGCTTACTAGAAGGCATCGAAGGTGTAAGGCTCATAAAGTCAGGTCGCCATATGCGAAAATTAAGGCGCGGCGAGCATCGCGGCAACGCCTTTCGCATCACTGTAAGGGGATTATCGAACCCATTGTCGCTTGTGGATACGTTGTCCGATATAAAAAGTAGGGGGTATCCAAACTACTTTGGGGTTCAGCGATTTGGTCGTGAATCTCAGAACTTAGAGCGCGCAAAACAATGGTTTCGAGGAGAAATTAAAGTTTCGCGTTCGCAACGTTCGTTCTATCTTTCCGCCGCGAGGTCTTATCTGTTTAACCTCATGCTTTCGGATAAAGTGAAAGAGGGCACATGGCTGGACGGCGAAGGGCCACTCTATGGTGACCCTGTCGAAGGTGTGGCGCCAATAACTCCGGATGAAGACGCTTTCTTTGATCGCTTTACGGAATTGGTCGCTGGCTTGCACAAGAATCGCATGACCTTGGCAAGGCGCCCATATAGAATGCGTGCAGAAAACTTAAGTTGGGAAGTTAAGGACGACTTGCTTGTCTTGTCTTTTGAGTTGGGAACCGGCGCCTTTGCGACCAGTCTGCTGGCTGAGTTTGTTGCGGTAGAGGATGGTTCTTCTCGATACAAATCAGATCTGTGAAGTAACAACGAACATGAAATTACTGCTTTCAAATGATGATGGTGTAAATGCTGAGGGGCTGCATATTCTGGCGGATGAGCTGGCGAAAATAGCCGAAATTAGAGTGGTTGCGCCAGATAGAGATCACAGTGGCGCAAGTGGGTCACTTACTCTTGCTCGACCCTTGAAAGTGACCACCTTGCGTAATGGTTTTCAATGTGTCGATGGCACACCCACTGACAGCGTGCATGTTGGTCTGACTGCACTATATGATGGTGAAGTTGAGCGTGTTGTTTCCGGTATTAACACACATGAGAATCTGGGTGACGATGTTCTGTATTCGGGTACCGTTGCGGCTGCCATAGAAGGGCGATTTTTAGACAAGCCCGCGATTGCCGTTTCTTTGGCAAGTCGTGGGCATGGGCATTTTGAAACAGCGGCACGCGTAGTTCGTGACATCCTTGAAAAACCGGAAGTTCAAAACCTGCCACCCCGGACCATTCTCAACGTCAATGTGCCCGATTTACCCTATGAGCAACTCAAGGGAATGCAAATTACACGACTCGGACATCGAGCAAAAGGCCAGCCTCCAGAGCAGTTTTCTGACCCTAGAGGTAAGGAGCGGCTCTGGATCTCAGTTGCTGGAGAAGGCGATGATGCCGGCCCAGGGACCGATTTTCATGCGGTTGCACATGCCTTTGTCTCAATTACGCCTATTCAGGTGGATATGACTCGCCATAGTGCGTTGCCAGATCTTCAACGCTGGCTCGACGGAGCGCAGTGATCATGGCGGAACAGAGCATCGAAGGTATCGGCATGACTTCCCGCAGGACGCGCATGCGACTCTTACAGCGATTGCGGGAGAAAGGGATACAAAGTGAAGGTGTTTTATCTGCGATCGCGGATACGCCTCGCCATATTTTTCTCGATGAGGCGCTCTCTCACCGATCCTATGAAGATACCGCGCTTCCGATTGGTCATAACCAAACGATTTCTCAGCCGTATATTGTAGCGAGAATGACCGAGCTGTTGCTGGAGAGCTCGCCTCGCCGAGTACTGGAGTTGGGAACCGGATCTGGCTATCAAGCGGCTATTTTATCTCAGCTCGTGGTTGAGCTTTATACCGTCGAACGAATCTCTCCACTTTTAGCCAAGGCGAAAGAGCGTTTCCAGCGCCTTAACTATCGAAACATTTATAGTCGACATGCTGATGGAGGGATTGGTTGGCCAGAGCAGGCGCCATTTGATGCCATTATGGTGACCGCTGCGCCAAAGGAAATACCTATTGAGCTATTAAGGCAGCTAAAAGATGGAGGAAAAATGATTGTGCCTCTTGGTGATGTGCAGCAACATCTGACGATCATCACTCGTCGAGGAGAGCAATTTATAAAGGATGTGATCGAGCCGGTTATGTTCGTGCCATTCCTTCCTGGAGTTGTGCGCTAGGATGGTTCGCAAATGACTTGGTTTTGGGTTTATTTGCGCGGAATGATGATGGGTGCGGCAGATATTGTGCCAGGCGTTTCTGGTGGCACTATTGCATTTGTAACCGGTATTTATGAGCGCTTGTTAGAGGCGATTAGCCACTTTCTGCCCGCTCTTCTTGCCTTTATAAGACACCGCAGCACGAAACGATTTTTGGCAGAAGCTGATATCGTTTTCGTATCGACCTTGCTATTCGGCATTCTAAGTAGCGTTTTTCTGTTTGCTTCGTTAATTTCATTCGCCCTTGAGGCGCACCCAATTCAAATCTGGTCATTCTTTAGTGGTTTGATCATCGCGTCAGCTATTTTGATCGGTTTTGAAATAAAAGCATGGCCTGCAAGCAGATTCATCATGCTTGGCGTGGGTGTCGTTGTTGCGGTGCTATTGGGTAGTTCTAGTTTGTTCAGTCTCCCACATACGTTCACAGGCGCTTTTCTCTCAGGAGCGATTGCCATTTGTGCGATGATTTTGCCTGGGATTTCTGGCAGCTTTTTGTTACTTCTAATCGGAACCTATAGCTACATTATAGGCTCGATCAAAAATGTAGACCTAGCAGTGTTATCTGTATTTGCGCTTGGCTGTTGTCTAAGCTTACTTTTTGTAGCGAGGCTTATTTCATGGATGCTTGAGCGCTATAAAGGTATGACTCTGTGTTTTTTGCTTGGGTTAATGCTGGGGTCTATTGATAAGGTTTGGCCGTGGAAGTACACAATTAGTTATCGTTTAAATAGTAAGGGAGAAAGTGTTCCTCTCGATCAAATGAGCGTGCTTCCTTCCGGGTACGCCGAGTTAACAGGGGCTGCTCCGGAGCTTCTTAGTGCGGCGCTGTGGTTTGGCATTGGATTTATCGTGATCACCGGCGTTACATACATAGCGAGATTGGTCGATGCCTCTTCGGGCACTAGTGTTACCAATGGGAACGCGTGAGTCATTAGGTAACATTTTTTCAATTATTTTCAATTTAAAAAAGTCGTTTAATAATAGAGGTTTACGCTGTAGTCCTAATAAAGCATCGAGCTTTATAGATCTAAAGCGAATGATAAAATCTTTTTTTAGTGCTTTTTGTGAGTTTCAGAGGTCAGAATATTGAACCCTTTTACACCTACAAGAGTTCAAAAAAGTGTCACTAAGCATTGTGTTGCGGCTAATGTAACGAAATGTATATTGCTCGTTTTTCTATTAACTGCGTGCACATCGCCAGACATCTACTACAATCGCGACTTCAATCCCCCTGTCTATTTCGGTGCGCACATTGTTCAATCTGGCGAGACGCTCTACAACATCGCTTGGCGCTATGGACGTGACTATAAAGAGTTAGCAAGTGCTAACAACATCCGCTCGCCTTATGTACTTACTGTCGGACAAAGAATTAACTTGGAGGTGGACGAGAACTCTTATCGTTCTCGGCCTTCTGGATCATCTAAAAGCGTTAAGTCCTCGAGCAATGTAACAAAACGTAAATCGCAGGCCGTTTCTGGTAACAAAAGTACAAACAATAAAAAACCTAGTATTTCCAATAACATAACATGGGGGTGGCCACATGTTGGCCTGATACTTGCCAAGTATTCTGTGAACTCACGCAATCGGAATATCAATAAAGGAATTGATATCGGGGGTACCGAAGGTGATGAGATTCGCGCAGCGGCTTCAGGAGAAGTTGTCTACGCAGGGAACGGATTACTGGGTTATGGAAACTTGATTATCATCAACCACAGCGAGCGTTACCTAAGTGCCTATGGGCATAATGAGGTCATTTTGGTCAAAGAGGGCGAGAAAGTCCGCTTAGGCCAACGAATAGCAAGGATGGGACGAAAAGGTCAAAAGCCGCTGCTCCACTTTGAAATTCGCAAGGACGGCCAACCGGTAAACCCGGAAAACTATTTGCCACATAGATAAAACAGCCTGATCAATCAGGTACAGAAGACAGCTAGGTTATTTCGATGGAATCGGAATAGACAATAAAAAGCGGAGATAGCACGATGGCAGCAGAAAGAGACGTTTTATTTGATTCAGATGCACTAGATTACGAGTCTAATGCGGAAACCAATTCAGTGAGTGACGAGCCGGATATGGCTTCCGTCGTCACATCTATAGATAGCCGACGCACCAGTTCGCGAGAGTCTTCAGCTCCTCGTCAACTAGATGCAACGCAAATGTATTTGAACGAAATCGGCTTTTCTCCGCTTTTGAGTGCGGAAGAAGAGGTGCATTTTGCGCGACTTGCTCAGAAGGGTGATGAAGCTGGTCGCAAGCGCATGATTGAAAGTAACTTGCGCTTGGTAGTGAAGATTGCTCGACGTTACGTCAACCGTGGCCTAACTCTCCTCGATTTGATTGAGGAAGGGAATCTAGGCTTGATTCGCGCTGTAGAAAAGTTTGATCCGGAGCGAGGCTTCCGTTTCTCTACGTATGCGACTTGGTGGATTCGTCAGACAATTGAGCGCGCGATCATGAATCAGACGCGAACAATCCGTTTGCCTATTCATGTTGTGAAAGAGCTAAACCTTTATCTTCGAGCAGCTCGTGAGCTTACTCAAAAACTCGATCATGAGCCTTCAGCCGAGGAAATTGCAGACTTACTTGACAAGCCTGTTGCTGATGTTAAGAAAATGCTCGGCTTGAACGAGCGAGTTGCTTCGGTAGATACGCCAATCGGTGTAAACGGAGATAAATCTCTTCTAGATACTGTCGCAGACGAAAGTGCGGCTGATCCCGCAGAGATTTTGCAAGACAATGACCTTCAAGGCTCGATTGATGGCTGGTTAGATCAGCTTTCAGGCAAGCAGCAGGAAGTGCTCTCTCGTCGCTTTGGATTGCGCGGTTATAAAATGAGTACTTTGGAAGAAGTCGGTAGTGAAATTGGTTTAACGCGCGAGCGTGTACGCCAGATTCAAGTAGAGGCTTTGAAGCGTCTGCGCGACATTTTGGAGAAGCAGGGTCTTAGTGGCGACATGCTCTTCAAGTAAGCAAATTTTCGTTATTGAAACCGCCCGCTGACTTGTTCATCGGGCGGTTTTTTATTCCCCGGTTTTCTCTTTAAACTCGCATAAATCCTCAATGATGCAGCTTTGACAGCGTGGTTTGCGTGCAACACAGGTGTATCGACCATGAAGAATCAGCCAGTGGTGTGCGTCTACTAAAAACTCCTTAGGTATCAAGCGAACGAGTCGTTTTTCCACTTCCAGCACGTTTTTTCCAGGCGCAATCTTGGTGCGATTTGCGACGCGGAAAATATGTGTGTCAACGGCCATGGTTGGATGCCCAAATGCCGTGTTGAGAACCACGTTGGCGGTTTTTCTACCAACACCGGGAAGAGCCTCAAGTGCAGTGCGATCTTCGGGTATTTGGGAGTTGTGTAGTTCCACCAGCATTTTGCAGGTCTTGATAACGTTTTCGGCTTTGGTGTTGAACAATCCGATTGTCTTTATATATTCCTTCAAGCCATCTACACCTAGCTCCGCCATCTTTGAGGGGGTGTCTGCTACGGTAAATAGTTTGTCGGTTGCCTTGTTGACGCCTTTGTCCGTTGCCTGAGCAGATAAGATGACCGCAATCAGTAATTCGAACGGGTTTGAGAAATTTAGTTCCGTTTCCGGCTTTGGGTTTTCATTTTTGAAGCGAGTGAAGATCTCGGTGCGTATGCTTTTATTCATTGCTTAAACAATTCTTGGTGTTTGCTTTTAAAGTCAGCTAGTATAACTATGGAAGCCTTAAAAATGCGGCTATTTTTATGACATTTGGATCGATCGCGCTTCGCCTCTCGATTCTCCTCATACCGATATCCAGTTTTTGAGCGTTTCAATTACGTTATATATAGGAATGAGTTATGTCAGATCGAGTTACAGGTAAGGTTAAATTTTTCAACGAATCAAAAGGCTTCGGTTTTATCGAGCAAAACGGTGGTCCAGATGTATTCGTACATTTCAGCGCCATCCAGTCAGAGGGTTTTAAAACTCTAGCTGAAGGTCAAGAAGTTGAGTTCACTATTGGCCAAGGTCAAAAAGGACCACAAGCTGAGCAGGTTGTTCCTCGATAGGACATAACTCAGAGTTAATCCCACAAACCCGCTTTCGCTTTGCGAATGCGGGTTTGTTTTTATTGAACAGTATGAATTCAACATGTCGGTAATAAACAAAAATATTATTCTCGGCGTCACCGGCGGCATCGCTGCCTATAAATCTGCAGATCTTTGTCGACAGCTTAAAAAAGCTGGCGCGAATGTCAGGGTCGTGATGACGCGAGGCGCTTGTGAATTTGTTCAGCCGCTTACCTTTCAGGCTCTAAGCGGTGAGATGGTTTCGACCGAACTCCTTGATGAAAGCGCTGAAGCAGGGATGGGGCATATTGAGCTTGCTAAGTGGGCTGACTTGATCCTAATTGCTCCCGCAAGCGCTAATACCATCGCGCGTTTGGCGCATGGCTTGGCGGATGATCTTCTTTCTACTCTAGTCTTAGCTACGCAGGCAGAGTTAGCTGTTGTTCCAGCGATGAATCAGGTCATGTGGGCTAATTCAGTCACGCAGCGAAACGTCGAAACACTCGTAAAGCTATATGGCGCAAGGTTACAGCTTATTGGGCCTGATTCGGGAGAGC
The DNA here is from genome assembly GCF_001635105.1 of Oleiphilus sp. HI0079. Classification (NCBI taxonomy): domain Bacteria; kingdom Pseudomonadati; phylum Pseudomonadota; class Gammaproteobacteria; order Oceanospirillales; family Oleiphilaceae; genus Oleiphilus; species Oleiphilus sp. HI0079. Next base: position 1,176 of record NZ_LWFT01000728.1, on the reverse strand, counting down.
AGGCTTGTGGTGATGTTGGTGCAGGGCGTATGACCGAACCTCAAGATATTCTGCGAGCGATTGTAAAAGCGGATCTTCACCTTGAGGGCCATCGGGTTGTTATTACCGCTGGACCTACCCGAGAAGCGATTGATCCTGTGCGCTATATTACCAACCATAGCTCCGGGAAGATGGGTTTCGCTCTCGCAGATGCGTTTCGCTTAGCTGGCGCTGATGTTTGTGTTATTGCCGGGCCCGTTTCACTTTCGTTGCACCCCCAAATTCAGCGCATTGATGTTGAGAGTGCTCATCAAATGTATGACGCAGCAATGGAGCAGGCAGCATTAGGTTTTGATATCTTTGTAGGCTCTGCCGCAGTTGCAGATTACGCACCCGTTCAGCAATCTAGTAGCAAATTGAAGAAAAATGATCAAAATCTGGTTATAGAATTGCAAGAAAATCCGGATATCATTGCGAGTGTTGCTCAGGGTGATAATGCGTCACGACTAATAGTCGGCTTTGCTGCTGAGACCAATGATGTAGAGGCGTATGCTCAAGGTAAGCTTGAGAGAAAAGCGCTTGATTTGGTCATCGCGAACGACGTATCGAATCAAAGTATCGGCTTCAATAGTGACCATAATTGCGTCACGCTGGTGCGCAAGACGGGGCTTGAGACATTGCCTGTAGACACGAAAGTTGCCTTGGCTCAGATTTTGGTTGAGAGAATGTATTCCCAGTTAAAAGAAAAAAGATCCTAACAATGAAACAAGCCTTACAAGTAAAAATCCTAAACGAAAAAATAGGAACGCAGATTCCTTTGCCGGAATACGCAACGAACGGATCCGCTGGCGTCGACTTGCGAGCGTGTCTGGATGATGCGATTAAACTGGAACCAGGGCAAACGGAGCTGATCCCCACAGGACTTGCCATTTATATTGAGGACCCGGGGCTTGCGGCCACGATATTGCCTCGCTCCGGTTTAGGGCATAAGCATGGCATTGTTCTGGGTAATTTAGTTGGTTTGATAGATTCGGACTATCAGGGTGAGTTGATGGTGTCATGTTGGAACCGAGGTAATACGGCATTTGTGATCGAGCCAGGAGAGCGTATCGCGCAATTGGTTGTGCTTCCTGTCGTTCAGGTTGAGTTCCAACTGGTGGAAGATTTTCAGGAGTCTGATCGCGGCGTCGGCGGATT
>NZ_LWFT01000727.1:0-1187 GCF_001635105.1 Oleiphilus sp. HI0079 | reverse complement strand
AACGGGTGGCTTTTGCTGTAACCAGATAACTTGCGAACCAGAATCGCTTGTGTGGTACTTTTCTCCTGAAGCGAGATGGCAATACGCTGGATGGTATCCCAGTGCTCAATGATGAGGTCTGTTTTAATCGGCTTTTTTAAACTCAGTGTTACGCCCTGGTCTTTGTTTTCACTGACTTTGAACATCTCTTCAATGACCTTGCCGAACTGGGCATATCTGGGGGCAAAGGTGTAGCCAAACAGATCCAACAAGGCAAAATTTACATGATTAACCCCATGGGTATCGGTCGATAATACATCGGGTTGTATCTCTGATGTATTGCTTTGCAACAAATCAAAGATGTAGTGGGATTCATGTTCGTTGGAGCCAATCACCTTGGCGTTTAGCGCTGCGTGATTGGCTATCAAAGTGATGGCCGAGACGCCTTTGTTAGTACCAAAGTATTTTGAGGAGTACCGGGTTTTAAAAGTCTCCAACCGGCTCTCGAACTTTTGCCCATCGGCACTGGCATGGATGAGGTCTTCCTGGATATTGTAGTGTTTAAAGATGGCCAGCCTGGCGACCGAGTTGTTGATTACATCATTGGCATTATTTAGCGTCTCCGGCCGCAGGTAATTGGCTTGGATACCTTTTAGTTGGTCATACGCCCGGTCGGAGATATTGGCCATGCCGTACAGCCCGTAATTAGTGCCGTTACCAATAATAACGGCCAACAGATCATTAACATTCGCACGGCCTTTCGACTGGACAGGTAGTACATGTTCAAAGTTGTCCAGAAAGCCAGTCTCCTGATCCACGTAGCGCAGTACATCGGTAATATTAATCGGTTTTATCTGGTCAAAGAACGGGTTGTTCAGCATACTTTTAACACCGGTTGAGGGCAGCCGCCACTTTGTTTTACCGGTGCGATTGCGCAGGATAACGTTTTGGTTGTCACCGTTTTCGATGCGCCGACTGACCTGTTGTAGTTTATCGTTGAGATCACAGGATAAAGTCTCGATTAGTTTGCTGGGTTTCGCCGTCAGGCGAGGCAACATGGATTGTTGGATCAGCGTCTTTTTGCCTTTCCAGCGCTCATTGCTGACCAAATCATCCTGGAGAGAACGGAACTTAATGACGGTCGGGAGATAGAGCTGTCCATTCAGCTTGCTGGGAATCTGCAGATATAGGAGCCACTCAAAACGATC
>NZ_LWFT01000726.1:0-921 GCF_001635105.1 Oleiphilus sp. HI0079 | reverse complement strand
CCGTTGCCTCGGTTACGCCGATTTCGTAGGCGATCTGCTTGTTTAACCAGCCTTCGCGTAGAAAACACAAAACACGGTATTGCTGCGGCGTTAAGGCCGCGACCTTTGCGGCGAGATCACGTTCTTCGTTATCAATTCGGCGCAAACTTTGGCGCACTGTCGCTGGCACCCAAGCCTCGCCATCCATCACCTGCTCAATGGCCTCTTTGATCGTTGTCGGCGACGAAGACTTTGGAATAAAGCCACTTGATCCATGGCCCACACACCGACTAATCGTTTCGGTATCTTCGCGAGCAGAAATGACGATAAGCGGGATGGTCGGGAAACGCTCTCTTACTGTGACAAGTCCAAACAAATCCTGGCTGCCCGGCATATGCAGATCAAGCAATAACAAATCAATATCGGAGTTTTGATCCAGCGCTTTTAGGGTACTTTCGAGATCAGAGGATTCTGTAATGCTTGCTTCAGGTAGGTGCGTATTTAACACACCCAATAAGGCATTTCGAAAAAGGGGGTGGTCATCCGCGATGTGGATTTTATACATTATTATGTCCTTCAAAGCACGACTGCTATAGCCGTAAGCATAGCCTTTTCCTCCCTGAAAAGGCTACCGTATCTGGCACGGAAATCGGACTATGTCTCTTGGCGCCCCTCTATCAAGGCATCGACCACACTTGGATCATTCAGGGTAGAGGTATCGCCCAAATTATCAAACTCGTTGGCGGCGATTTTACGCAAAATTCGGCGCATAATTTTACCCGAACGGGTCTTCGGGAGAGCTTCAACCCATTGAATACAATCCGGAGTGGCAACCGGCCCCATCTCAACGCGCACATGTTGCTTCAATAAGTCCGTCGCGTTTTGCGCTAGCTCGGTTCCAGCCATGGGTGTCACATAGACGTATATCGCTTCACCTTTGAT
>NZ_LWFT01000725.1:0-279 GCF_001635105.1 Oleiphilus sp. HI0079 | reverse complement strand
TAGTTATTTAGTAGTTATTTAGTAGTTATGAAGAATACGTGCAAAACTGTTTTAGAGCGCGATCAGAAACAAATCAGCATTTGCGAATTTCGGCCTTGCTGTGATTTTATTCCGTCTCTAACATGAACCACATATTCGTTAATTCTCAACATGAACATGGAAAGATCATGAATCATCAAGCAAAAGCTCAATACCAAAAGAGAACGTGCAATACCCTTTTTGCGCTGTCCGTTTTGGTGGTCACTATGGGCCCCTCAACCAACAGCCACGCTGAAGTAT
>NZ_LWFT01000724.1:0-905 GCF_001635105.1 Oleiphilus sp. HI0079 | reverse complement strand
TGCGCCCAAACGATGAACGAGAGTATTGCAATGGATGCAACTGCGTACACCATCGAGTGATAGCCAAACAACCGTTTACGCGAAAATGTTGGAATAATCTGACTCACCACTCCAAAAGCAGGGAGGATCATGATGTACACCTCAGGGTGCCCAAAGAACCAGAAAATGTGCTGGAACAGAACTGGATCACCACCACCTGCCGCATTGAAGAAGCTCGTACCGAAGTGAACGTCCATTAGCATCATGGTGACAACGCCAGCCAATACCGGCATAACAGCGATGAGCAGGAAGGCTGTAATCAACCATGTCCAGACAAACAACGGCATTTTCATTAGCGTCATGCCCGGCGCACGCATATTCAAAATGGTTGCGATAACGTTGATCGCCCCCATAATCGAAGAGATGCCCATCATATGCACACCAAAGATAAAGTAAGTCACTGTATCAGGGGCATATGTTGTGGAAAGAGGCGCATAGAATGTCCAACCAAAGTTGGGTGCGCCACCTTCCATAAACAGGGTGCTCAGCAGCAGACCGAATGCAAACGGCAGAATCCAAAAACTCCAGTTATTCATTCTTGGCAAGGCCATATCCGGCGCACCAACCATAAGAGGAATCATCCAGTTAGCCAAGCCGACAAAGGCGGGCATCACCGCGCCAAACACCATAATGAGACCGTGCAAAGTCGTCATCTGGTTAAAGAATTCCGGCTCCACTAATTGCAAACCAGGTTGAAACAACTCAGCTCTTATCGTAAGGGCCATACAGCCGCCAACAAGAAACATTGCGAAACTGAACCACAGATACATCGAACCGATGTCTTTATGGTTAGTCGTAAACAGCCAACGAGCTATGCCTTTTGCAGGGCCGTGATGCTCATGCTCTTCGTTCGTAGGATTATCAAT
>NZ_LWFT01000723.1:0-2009 GCF_001635105.1 Oleiphilus sp. HI0079 | reverse complement strand
ATAAGATAAGGCTCTAAAACATCCTCAATTGTCCCACGCTCTTCACCAATTGCAGCAGCCAGGCTTTCCACCCCTACCGGACCTCCGCCGAAGTTTTCTATCATGGTAAGCAAGAGGCGACGATCCATTCGATCAAACCCAGATTCGTCAACGCTCAGCATATTCAGCGCCCCATCTGCAACCGCTTGGGTGATCCGTCCGTCCCCCTTAACTTCTGCAAAATCCCTGACCCGACGTAACAAGCGATTCGCGATACGAGGAGTACCACGGGAGCGCTTTGCAATTTCTACCGCGCCCTGCTCTTGTATCTCAATGCCAGACAGCCTTGCCGAACGGGTTACAATCGACGACAAATCCGGAATGTTATAAAACTCTAAACGCTGAACGATTCCAAAGCGGTCTCGCAAAGGAGATGTCAAAAGCCCGGCTCTCGTAGTAGCGCCAACGAGCGTAAACGGCGGTAAATCGAGTTTTATTGACCGAGCGGCAGGCCCCTCTCCTATCATGATATCAAGCTGATAATCTTCCATCGCAGGATATAGAACCTCCTCAACATTTGCGCTGAGACGGTGTATTTCATCGATAAAAAGAATATCGCCCTCATCTAGATTTGTTAGTAGAGCGGCCAAGTCCCCCGCTTTCTCTAACACCGGCCCAGATGTAGACAGTATGTTTGACTCAAGCTCATTAGAGAGGATATTTGCAAGTGTGGTTTTGCCTAGCCCGGGAGGGCCAAAAATCAATACATGATCAAGGGCTTCCTGGCGTTTTTTTGCAGCCTCGACAAAAATACTCATCTGCTCTTTGACTACAGGCTGACCCACATAGTCAGATAATAACTTAGGACGGATTGCCCTATCCTGCTGGTCTTCTATATTGCGCCGTCCCTCGGGACTCGGTTGTGCTGAAACAAGCCGATCTGCTTCGATCATCAGATTATTTTACTTAATAATGAATTGATTTTAGTTTAACCCTCTAAAGACCTAGAGAAAGTTAAATATCAGTCAGAAGCTAGAAAGCCAACGGACCTAACTAGCCTGCTTTAACGTCGAACAATTAACTCAACGAACGGAGCGTAGCCTTAATCAGATCCTGCACTGACATACCATCTGCATAATGCTTCTTAACAAGCTTTGCAGCATCGGCAGGCTTATAACCTAACGCGACTAGAGCTGCTTCCGCTTCATCTTCAATACCGCTACTTCCCGCAATTTCAAGCGGTAAAGCAACGTCTGCCGCCAGAACGGCCTCGGGCACAATCTTCAATTTATCTCGCAACTCAATTAACAATCGCTCAGCAGTCTTTTTACCAATACCAGGTAACTTTACCAAAGCACTCACGTCCTCCTGATCGACGCATGACTGAAGATCTCGAGCACTCAGCCCCGAAAGAATTGCAATCCCAAGTTTAGGTCCAACTCCGTTCACTTTGATCAATATTCGAAAAGTATCGCGGTCAAGATTGGAGTTGAATCCATACAACAATTGGGCATCTTCTCTGACAACAAAATGGGTATATAGTTCGACTACCTCTCCCTTTTCCGGCAAATCAAAAGCTGTACTAATCGGCACTTCCAGCTCATAGCATAAGCCATTTACATCAATCAAAGCCTGATGAGTCGTTTTAGCCTCAAGCAAACCTTTTATCTTTCCAATCATAATTAACTCACTCTACCGCGACGACTTTTTGAAGCACCGCTTATTCGAATTAGATTCTGCTGCATATGAGCATGACAAAGTGCGATCGCTAGCGCATCCGCTGCATCAGCCTGAGGATCTGCATTCAAGCCCAGCAGATGTACAACCATATGCTTCACCTGCGCTTTATCGGCCGAACCCTTGCCAACTAACGCCTGCTTAACTTTACGCGCAGCATATTCACTCGCTGGCAAGCCCATTATATTTGCTGCAACAAGCGCCGCTCCGCGGGCCTGACCAAGCTTTAATGCAGAATCTGCATTCCTCGCCATAAAGACGTCCTCGATTGCAAACTCATCGGGGTCATATTG
>NZ_LWFT01000722.1:0-372 GCF_001635105.1 Oleiphilus sp. HI0079 | reverse complement strand
CGCTTGATCTTAATGATCTTAAGAGCACTTCAATCTTGGATCTGGCTTCTTCCACAGATGAATTTGAAAATAAAATTAATGAGTACAAAGCTGACAGGCAGCGTTTTGATCAGCAGCAGGATCAGATATCCCCGTTGGCAGATAGAAAACCAGGGCCTTGTGAACTTAAAAATCTAAATAGCGATTTTGCCGATTCAGAGACTCTTAAGTGTTCTTCTTCCAGGTATAAAAAGGAACTAGTCTTGTTCTCTAAGGTTTTCAGAAGTACTGAGCTGTTAATGAACAGAGAAAGAGTATTAGAGATATTCGGGAAGATCTTGGATTCGTATATTTTCTTAATAAAAGCAGATATATCACTGCTAGATGATAATT
>NZ_LWFT01000721.1:0-1081 GCF_001635105.1 Oleiphilus sp. HI0079 | reverse complement strand
GATGCGCCTGACTTTAATATCGGTCTTGAATTACAGTTGCGCCAGGCCGGGATAAAAACGGCACATTATGTCAGTCCGTCTGTTTGGGCCTGGCGTCAAAAGCGCGTGTTTAAGATTGCGCGCGCCGTTGACCTTATGCTCACGCTCTTCCCCTTTGAGGCCAAGTTTTATAAGCAACACCGGGTCTCGGTTCGGTTCGTCGGTCATCCGTTGGCTGATTTAATTCCAATCTCCTCCGATCGAAGCAAGGCTAGAGCCAATTTAGGTCTCACAGAAGCCGGGCCGATCGTTGCGATTTTGCCGGGTAGCAGGGCGGGCGAAATTTCACGTATAGCGGAGTCCTTTTTTGGTGCTGCCGAACAGATTAAAAATAAGTCTCCAAATGTCCGTTTTGTTATTCCCTGCGTGAATGCGAACAGGCGAGCGCAGGTTTTGGAAATTCTCGAGCGTTTTCCTGCGTTAGAGGTCGAGCTGATCGACGGTCGTTCTCGTGAGGTAATGGCTGCTTCAAATGTCGTCTTGCTCGCCTCAGGGACAGCGACATTGGAATGCATGTTAATGAAGCGTCCGATGGTTGTGGCGTATCGACTAAATAAGCTCACTTATTGGGTTATGCAGCGGCTTATTAAAACCCCTTATGTTGCGCTGCCTAATTTATTGGCAGGTAAAGAGCTTGTTCCTGAGTTGCTTCAGGATGATGCAACTGTTTCAAACATTTCAGCAGCGGTGCTTGAACGCCTTCCCGTGAGCATGGAGAAAAGCTTGCAGTCCGATTTCTCCCTGCTGCATGAATCGTTGAAGAAAAACGCCAGCTCTGAAGCTGCAGAGGCTGTTTTGGCGTTGGCAAACAAATCGTGAGTCATTTTTTTCAAGNAGATTATGTGTATGCAAAGGGATTTGTCGGCAATCTACTGGCGGGTGTTGATGAGGTCGGTCGCGGCCCTCTAGTTGGGTCGGTTGTCGCTGCTGCTGTTATCTTGGATCCTGAGGCTGAGATTTCAGGGCTTGCCGATTCGAAGAAGCTGTCTGAGAAAAAACGATTACTCATCTCTGACGAGATTAAGAGCAAAGCGCTTGCATG
>NZ_LWFT01000720.1:0-501 GCF_001635105.1 Oleiphilus sp. HI0079 | reverse complement strand
TCAGTTTAGACAAGGAAAAACAAAAAACAAAAAAAAACGGGCCTATGGCCCGTTTTTTTGATTATTTTACAAGCAGTTACTGGTTTTGCATCTGCTCTTTGATCAAATCACCGATCGTAGTCGGACCTGACGATTCGATCTGCTTGTCGCGAACGTCTTTCATCGCCTGCTTCTCGTCATCAATATCTTTCGACTTAACAGATAGATTGATCACACGATTCTTACGATCAACGTTGATGATTTTCGCTTCAACTTCATCGCCTTCTTTCAGCTGAGTAGTAAGATCTTCAACACGATCTTGACTCATTTCAGAGGCTTTCAAAGTAGCTTCCACATCATCTGCCAGAACAACAACTGCAGCTTTCGCATCTACAGACTTAACAGTACCTGTAACGATTGTGCCTTTGTCATTTGCTTGCACGTACTCAGCAAATGGATCGCTGTCTAGCTGCTTAACACCTAGAGAGATGCGCTCACGCTCAGGATCTACAGAAAGGATAA
>NZ_LWFT01000719.1:0-587 GCF_001635105.1 Oleiphilus sp. HI0079 | reverse complement strand
AATTGGTGCTTCTTCATCTACCTCTAGATGAACATAGGTACCGTCTGCAAAGAATACAAAAGCCAACAAATCATTATCGGTGAGATCGGTAGTCCATATGCCTGTAATGTTTGAATTTGCTACAAAATCCTCACCCGCATCGACCAATGTATCTTCAAAGTGAGCTATCGCATCATTTTGGGATATGAGTACAGTGTTCGTGGAACCTGAGTTTGCCACTAGCGTTGTCACGGCAGACGATGATTCAAAATCAATTATTGATAATTCAAAACCAACTGGTGTAGCTACAGTTTTTGCTGCGTCGGCTATTGTAATCCCATTGTCAGGATTTCCATCTTCATCTAGCGATTGAAGCAACCTAATAATATTAACAACCATTGAATCAGAGGTGTCGTCGCTATCAGCCAAATCCAGAGGTGTCACTGTACCTTTTGCGGTAACAGGTGGTAATTCAAGATCGCCGATAAAGAAAGTAACCGTTTCACCCTCAATGTAGTCGTATTTGCCATCGGAATTTGTAACGCCTTCTAAGGTTTCCGTCCTATAGCCAATATTGGCAACGGCACTATCTAAGAAAACACCTGTTT
>NZ_LWFT01000718.1:0-824 GCF_001635105.1 Oleiphilus sp. HI0079 | reverse complement strand
CACTTTTCTTGGTCATACTGCACGATCTTGTAAGGGTCAAAATTATCATAGGCTTCCTGGTAAGTGCTTTGTTTTCGCAAAATAGTTATCCAGCTCAAACCAGCCTGCTGTCCGTCTAAGCAGAGCTTTTCAAACAGTTCTAGATCATCATACACAGGCCTTCCCCAAACATTGTCATGATAGGCCTGATACAAGGGATCATCCCCACACCAAGGGCAACGCTGTTGGTTTTCTTGAGCAATCGCTTCTGTCATCTCTCTGATCCTGTGTTTCTATCGAATAGCCTCTGTTATCGTAAGCAACCTGAACAACATATGTCACTTAGGGTTTTAAAAGTATGAGTCATTTCTTCGCTTACATCAGTCGACTACGCTGGATTCGTCGATGGAGCCTTATGCGCAACGCAATCCCCGAAGACGTAGCGACACATTCTTGGGAAGTAGGTACGCTGGCCCATGTATTGGGTGTTATTCATAATATCCAGAACCCCGAAGACCCTTTAGATCCATATCGCCTTGCGACGTGCGGCCTATATCATGATGCCACCGAAGTGATTACCGGTGATATGCCAACGCCAGTAAAGTATCACAGCGATGCGATGCGTGAAGCTTATAAAGGCGTTGAGGCGCGTGCGGAGCAAGAGCTACTCGACCTTCTTCCCACGGAAATGCAGGCAGATTTTAGTCAAGTGCTCATTGAGCACAATCTCCCAAAAACATACCAGCGTTTGTTAAAGGCAGCCGACAGACTCTCGGCCTTATTAAAATGCCAAGCAGAGTTGCGAGCAGGCAACAAAGAATTCGAACATGCAGAGCAGGAGATAA
>NZ_LWFT01000717.1:0-21017 GCF_001635105.1 Oleiphilus sp. HI0079 | reverse complement strand
ACCAGTTGATGACATCCTCGTTATTGCTTCGGATAGCACCCGGATGGCTCAATCCAACAACCTTGTGTCTTCGCAAACATTTGCTGGTAAGCAACATTAGGCCACCCTTGCGTTAAAATCATTAGAGAGCGCTTTGCGTAAATGGCTTGCCATTTCTTCTGCATTCGCAAATCGTTTGGCGGGATCTTTGTTTAGTGCTCTATTGGTAATTCGAACCGCACTAGCCGGCAAATCCGAACGTAACTCACGGACGCTTTTGTGTTTCTTGCTCATAATTTTTATCGTGAGTTCGGGCAACGAATCTGCCTTAAATGGAGTAGTGCCTGTAAGAAGTTGGTAAAAAGTTGCGCCCAAACTGAAGATATCAGCAGCACCGCTAACCTTAGCCCCCTTAAGCTGTTCTGGCGCCATGTAAACTGGACTACCCATCACTTGGCCGGTCTTCGTTTTAGATTCGTCAGACATCCGAGCGATGCCAAAATCCGACACTTTCACCTGATTGGTATCAGCGTTATATAAAAGGTTGGAAGGCTTGATATCACGATGGATGATCTGGTTTTGATGCGCATAGCTAAGCGCTTCCGCTACCTGCAATACGATGCTGTATACGGTAACAACTGGTAATAATTTATCTTGTCTGCAATGCGCATCAAGCGCAGCCCCGTCAACATAATCCATGGCGATATAAGCAAGCTCTCGCTCTTCACCGACATCATAAACCGTCACAATATTTGGATGGCTTAGTCTCCCAGCTGCCTTCGCCTCCCGACAAAAGCGCTCCCTGAGCTCTTGCAATTGATCCTGTGGAAACTGGCTATAAGGCAGTGTTTTAATCGCTACTTTTCTGGCGATTCTTGGATCTTCACCAAGATAGACTACTCCCATCGCGCCACGGCCAAGCTCCCTAATCATTTGATATCGCCCAAGCTTTGGAAGAATAATATTTCTTTCAACAACCTTAGTAGCGTCAAGAGGCACTAGAGTCCCATGGCTGGCGCTGTTGTTCAGTTTGGTTGCCGCTTTGATATCGGCTAAGCGTTGCGCAACGTCTTTAAAACCGCGGTGATTGTCATAGATAATTTGGTAGGCCTGTGCAGCCAACAGATGTAGACGCTTGTTCTGTTGATCACGGGCAAAGGAATACGCAAGCTCATAGGTATCGGCGCATGGTTTGCATTGCTTGAGGAGGCGCAGGGTTTTTTCACTGCTATCGGTATTCGAAATATCCCGTATATAGTCTAAAGACGTGTTGTGCAGTTGCTTTCGAATGTCCTGGATATTCATTTCGTGTTTTAACTGCAAGAGCATAATGAAGTAAGCACCAATCAAAAACTGACTAGCTGCACCCATTGGCATCCAAAGGTTAGCAAATCGAAGTAGCGCTACTTCGATGAACATAGTGCTGCACGCTATCCCAAACACAATTTTTAATGAGCGCTCTTCTGGAACCTTGGGTAAACCCCGAATCAACACAAGAACGATCAGCACCATGACAAACCGCTCGACGAGAGCAAATGCCATTGGGGTCAGCTCATCACGCGTATGATTAAAATGAAATGCATCGCCATTAAAAATGCTCGCTAACGACCCTGCGATATCATTGAGGCCCATCTGGTCGTAGACGTGACTTTTCTGAATCGCCTGTTCGTTTTTAAGCAACACAAGCTGATCTGAAGTTGCGACTGCTGCATACAATGAATCATCCAGTTGCTGAACCCACTGAGGCCGCTCTGGAACAAGCGCAAGAAAAACCGCTGCGATCAAAACCAGGGTATTCACCGAATACAACTCGTAGATCAAAGCAATAAGCTGTTTAAATTTAGATTTAACTGGCGTGTTACTCAAAGCATGCTCGCATAGAAGTGACTATTGCGCTCCGATCAGCAGTGCTGTGTTCGGAGTTCGCGTCTTTTCATCGTTTATGCTTTAACTTTAGATTGGCTTTAGAAGAGGTATTGCAAAGAAAGAGCCGCTACTTGTAACGGTTTGTTTGGCTGTGCGTTGGCGCACGTTAGTGATGCGCGTGACATCATACTCGCGCCCTTAACTTGCTGTGATCACCAAAAGTCCCAGCGCATAAAACAGCGCTGAGATGGATTTAGCGCGGATCCTTGGCTGTTTGAGTGCTTTTTGAGGGCCTTCTTCGACGCCTCGGCTTATTTTCTTGTGGTTTAACAGAAGAGTCGCCAGAGGTTTTCCAAACACTTTCATTATTATGACTTTTCTTGGCGCTCGCCTTGTCCGACCGAGGCCCGTCATGATGTTCATTTTTATTTGGATTTTTTTTCTTCGGTCTTTTTGGCTTCAGCGGTTTTGGTTTAGCAGGTGACGCGCCCAAACGCTCTTTGGGCTCAAACCCAGGCACGATCTCTCGCGGCAATACCTGCTGAATCAAACGCTCAATTCCCGTTAACTCCTTATACTCGGCTGCACAGACTAAAGAGACTGCTTTGCCTTCAGCGCCAGCTCTTCCGGTTCTCCCTATACGATGCACATAGTCTTCAGCGACATGCGGTAAATCAAAGTTAACGACTTGGGGAAGTTGGTCAATATCAATTCCTCGCGCGGCTATATCCGTGGCGACTAACACTTGTACATCGCCCTTTTTAAAATCTGCCAAAGCGCGTGTTCGCGCACCTTGACTCTTATTGCCATGGATAGGAGCCGACGTAATACCCGACTTAACTAACTGATGTGACAGCTTATTTGCACCGTGTTTTGTTCTGCAGAACACTAGCACCTGATACCACTTGTGCTCCTTGATGAGTTTTATAAGCAACGCAGATTTTTGACCTTTGTCGACGGGAACAATGAGCTGGTCAACTGTCTTGGCAGCGGTATTCTTTGGCGTGACAGAAATTTCGATAGGGTTGTTAATAAGCCCCTTCGCGAGATTTCGAATGTCCTCAGAGAACGTCGCCGAGAAGAGCAAATTTTGACGACGCTTAGGCAATAACGCGATGACTTTTTTAATGTCATTAATAAAGCCCATATCAAGCATACGATCTGCTTCATCAAGAACGAACACTTCAACCTGATCAAGCTTAACCGCATTTTTAGAGTGCAGATCCAGTAAACGCCCCGGCGTTGCAACTAGAATATCGACACCTTTGCGAAGCTTTTGCATTTGGGGGTTGATATTAACTCCACCAAACACGACAGCCGATCGCAAAGGGAGGTTTGACCCGTATGTCATCACGCTGTCACTCACTTGCGCTGCCAATTCCCGGGTTGGTGTTAAAACCAAAGCGCGAACATGATTCGCTCTTGGACCTTTTCCGCCAGACAGTTTTTCTAGCAATGGAAGGGTAAAACCTGCTGTTTTACCGGTACCCGTTTGCGCTGCCGCCATCACATCGTGACCGTTTAAAATGGCCGGTATTGCCTGTTCTTGTATCGGAGTCGGAGTGTCGTAGCCCTGCTTCGCAACAGCTTCAAGAATTCTTGTCGATAGACCTAGGGTATCAAAGCTCATTGGCGATCTCTTAGTTAGGTAAGCAAAGGTTCCGATTACAATTGAGGGAAATCGGAGGAGAGCAATTTCTGCGCAGTATATAGAGTGTTGGCGCGATACGGTACTTTTATCGATTAGAAACTCGTAGAAGCATTTGAGGAGAATTCATTGCGCTCTTCGATGACAGATTGTTTTTTTATGATCCATCTTCCCAGGTCGGGATAGGTAGATAAAAAGCTGCTAAAGCAGCTTTTTATCTCAAAACGTATTAATTATGAGCTAGGGATTAGCCCGCATAGCAACCCTGATTAGAATTTGGCTGAAACCCAAACCCAGGCCTTGTCAGTATCGACTTTGCCAAAAGCCGCATCTCCTGCCGAGTACATTGCATACTTCAAACCACCCGAATAGGTATCATTGAATTTCTTAGCGGCAAGCAGATCAACTTCCGTACCAAGATCATCAGAACCTCCATTGCTCACGTCGGCAGAAAAATCATGATAAATAGCAGCAAGCTTAATACCCGAGACCTTCGTTCCTACACTCACATACAAATCTTCAAGCCCCTGATCAGGCGTGCCTAGAAATTGGTCAGCCCAGCCATTGAACTTATGCAAGGTAGCCAAGGGTGTCGAGAAACCATAATTTCCCTCGTCTGAGCCCAGCGACTCGAAACCAAGCTTCGCGGTAATTCCACTAACAGATGCGCCAAGTTCAAGGGCCAGATAATCAGCGTCTAGATCAGCGGAACCTGCTTCAGATTTTTCCTGCGTGGCATATTCAGCGGCATATAGAATAGTCACATCCTCTGACGCAGGCTTTTTACCAGCAAACCTTAAACCATACGTATCGAGACTATTGTCGATGTTTTGGTCCACCTCTAATAGATATGCATAAGCACTAAGCTTACCCAAATCTGTCGAGTAGGCTAAGTTAAGCAAATGATCTTTAGAATCGATGTCCTTCTCTTCTCCAAAAATACGGTTTCGCTTCACCAAGTAAGCGTACTGACCTGTGAATTGATCTGTAAAACCTGCTTCCACTCTAAACGCATCAAAGGTTTGCCGATCTTGACGCCAGCCAACGTGGCCCACAAAGCGATGATTATCCAGTGTTAATACTTGGCGCCCAATCGTGGCGGTTGCAATACCGCGCTTGTACTTTAGAAACGCCTGATCGACTTCCGTCGTCTCGGGGTCTGCGATGACAGAATACACCCCTGCATTTTTGCCATTCGTATCGTTGTATTCATCGATTCCCAATACCTGTCGTGAGTCTTCAAACTCTAGCCCTGCAGACAAGCCCTCAACGCTCGCAGTTGTAAAGCCAAAACGCGTGCGCAATGTAAGTCCCTTGGCATCTTTAAGAGAGTTGTCTTGATCTACAGTCTCATAGCGTAGTCGGAAATCGCCGTATGCCTTCCCCCCGTCAACAGCTTCTTGAATGCTCTCTTTTAGAGAGGCATTCGCAACATTCATCGAAGCACCGCACATAATGGCAAGCGCGATACTTGTTGATCGAGCCAAGCTATTTGAATTAACACTCATCTTTAGATTCATAAAACTATCTCCAATAGTATTTTAACAACGAACATCTAAGCGGCCTGTCGCTCCATACCTTCAGGACCTCTTTCGCAACTTCTAGTAGTGGTGCGTTAAATCGATCAAAAGCGAAAAACTCCTAAGTGACTAAGCGATTGCTGATCGACTTTTTTGATGCAAAAAAAAACTCATTCCGCCCCCCGATATAAAATCAAGGAGTGAAATGAGCGTCTTTGCTGATATTTCTGCTATTCGGACAGTGAATTCACTACGCTGTAATTCCACTGTCTTAATCTTCAAATGCTATTAAGCACAAAGCAGACCAAAATTTTAAGACATTGAATTTAAAAGGATTTATTAAGTGAGGTGCGACGAGTTAGGCTGGCGTTATGCCTCATAGCGGAGCAACAAAACAAGTTCGCACAATTTACGAACACAGGAGTAAGTACGAACACAACCGGGGATTCAAAACATCAGTCCATATCGAAAACACGCATACGCAAGAACGGCTGTTCGATGCGGCTCAGTGCCACGAGAACAACAAATACAGAGAAAGTTTTATACCAGGCGCATTCGATGCTCGCGCTAAGTTCCTAATGCTTGAGCAGGAACATAGGAGTCATTATCTGGCCTATTCCACGTTGGTTACTTTTCGCAAACAGCCGGATATGTCGTTACAACGTATACCACCGTCATGTATTCCACCGTCATGCTACGCGGCATATAAAGAATGGACACCTCTTACCCTCCCAAATTCGCATAGGTAAGGTGCAGGTCTAACAAGTCCTTCGCGACCGCTAACGTCGTCGTCCGCTGCTATTCGACCGTGACAGATTTAGCTAGATTTCGTGGTTGGTCTACGTCCGTTCCCTTGATCAGAGCAACGTAGTAGCTCAATAATTGTAATGGGACGGAGTAGAGTATAGGTGCCACAAATTCATCGCAATGAGGTACATCCAAAACGCTCATCGTCGAATCACTTTCAAACTTGGCGGCTTTGTCAGCAAAAACATACATTAGACCGCCGCGAGCACGAACTTCTTCGACATTCGAATGAAGCTTTTCAAGCAATTCGTTACCTGGTGCGACTACGATAACCGGCATATCAGCGTCAATCAGCGCTAGTGGCCCATGCTTCAATTCACCTGCCGCATAGGCTTCCGCATGAATATAAGAGATTTCCTTTAGCTTGAGCGCCCCCTCCATCGCGATAGGGTATTGCTCTCCTCGGCCAAGGAAGAGACTGTGGTGTTTATCCGCAAAGTCCTCTGCTAGATCTTTGATGGACGAGCTCATATCTAATGCCTGCTCTACCTTAGCCGGCAAGGCAAGCAGAGAAGATACGATTCTATCTTCATCTTTTTTGCTCAATGTCTTGTGCTTTCCTATTGCCGCAACAAGCAACAGAAGACCGGCCAACTGAACGGTAAACGCTTTCGTGGATGCTACACCTATCTCAACACCGGCACGCATCATATAGGCAAGATCAGACTCTCTCACTAAAGAAGATCCGGGGACATTACAAATGGTCAGGCTCGCCTTATACCCTAACTCTTTTGCTAGTCGTAAAGCGGCTAACGTATCTGCAGTCTCTCCGGATTGAGAAATTGTGACGATCAATGAGTTTGGAAACACAACAGATTTTCGATAACGAAATTCAGAAGCAATCTCGACGTTGCAAGACACTCCGGTATATTGCTCAAACCAATAACGAGCAACCATACCGGCATGATAACTCGTGCCGCATGCGATAATTTGTACGTGATCAATACCGCTCAAAATGTTATCCGCATTCTCGCCAAATGCATCGCTAAGAACCTCGCCATTATCTACCCGACCGACAAGCGTGTTTTTTAAGGCAATAGGTTGTTCATGTATTTCTTTAAGCATGTAATGCTTGAATTGACCTTTGTCGCCTGCATCATGCGTAATGTCTGACTCGGTAACTGTTCGTTCTACGGGCTGGTTGGTATGGTCATATATCCTGACCTCGTGACGAGTAACTTCTGCAATATCCCCTTCTTCTAGAAAGGCAAATCGGTTGGTGACAGGTAAAAGAGCAAGCTGATCGGATGCAAGGAAGTTTTCGCCAATGCCATAGCCAATGACCAAAGGGCTGCCCGAACGCGCTGCAACAAGCCTATCGGGATCACTCGTCTCCATTGCAACTGCGCCATAAGCCCCATCAAGCTGTTGAATGGTCTTCTGAAAAGCGTCTAAGAGACTCTTACTTTGCTGGCGTTCGTGATGGAGGAGATGTGCAATGACTTCGGTATCTGTGTCGGAGGAAAAGGTGTACCCAAGGGTCTTCAGATGATCGCGAAGTTCAAGATAGTTTTCGATAATGCCGTTATGGACGACGGTAATTTCAGAAGAGGAGCTGTGAGGGTGTGCGTTAGCCTCGTTTGGTTCACCATGCGTAGCCCATCGTGTATGTGCAATGCCGATCCCTCCAAGGCAGGGCTCCGAAACCAACGCATCAGCTAGAGCTTGAACCTTCCCAACGCGGCGTACACGCTGGAACTCTCCGGTCTTCGAGAGCACTGCTAAACCTGCAGAGTCATAACCTCTATATTCTAGTCGACGTAAGCCTTCTATTAAAATATTTGCCACATCTCTCTGTGCAATCGCACCCACAATCCCACACATACTTTTCCCCTACTACAAATCGATCCGTGATCTTTAAATTACTTCTTAGTCAGCTTCTTCCAATTAGAGATATTCACCTGTTTTCCGCGGGCTACGGCTAATTGCTGCGCATCAACATCTTTTGTAACAACTGAGCCGGCGCCTACGGTCGCACCTTGTTTGACGACAATTGGAGCTACCAACGACGAATTGGAGCCTATGAAGACGTCATTCTCAAGTTTGGTTTGGTATTTATTTACACCATCATAGTTACAAGTGATCGTGCCCGCGCCAATATTAACGTCGTCGCCAATTTCAGCATCACCGATATAGCTCAGGTGATTCACTTTGGATCCACTACCGATGTTCGCCTTTTTGGTTTCAACAAAATTTCCGATTTTCGCATTCTCTGCAAGAGCAGTACCTGGTCTTAGCCGTGCAAAAGGTCCAATATTACAATGCCCGTCAACTTGGCTCTCTTCGATAACGCTGTGCGAGTTAACAGTCGTATTTTCGCCGATAGAACTATTGGTAATAATGCAATTTGGCCCAATGTAAACTCCATCAGCCAAGGTGACACGCCCAATAAAAACGCAATTTAAGTCGATTGTCACATCCTTGCCACACACGAGCTCGCCACGAATGTCGATACGATTCGGATCAAATAGACTCACCCCGTCGCGCAGTAAACGCTCACCGTACTGTGACTGGAACCAGCATTCCAGTTCACAAAGCTGCAGTCGATCATTAACACCTTGTACTTCTTCTGGCGATGAGGGTGAGCAGGACTCTACTTCTTTGCCATCACTCACTGCCAACGCAACGAGATCTGTTAAGTAATATTCGCCTTGTGCATTGTCTGAACTTAGTCGCGGTAACCACTGCTTTAAGTTGTCGGACGTCGCAGCCATAAAACCGGTATTGATTTCTTGAATAGCCAATTGTTCTTCGTTGGCGTCTTTTTGCTCGACGATTGCAACAAGTTCATCAGCGACATTGCGTACGATTCGACCATAACCAGTTGGGTCTTCAACATCCATGGTCAATAGAGCTAAGGTTTCTTGATCTGCGAGCCCGATCAACTCATTTAAAGAGTCATTGGCAATTAGAGGAACATCTCCATAGAGAACAAGGACTTTTGAGCCGTCATTTAAATGTGGCAGAACCTGCGCCACGGCGTGGCCCGTTCCTAGTTGCTCATGTTGTTCAACCCAATTTAGTGGGTACTCAAACTGTTGATAATGGGCACGTAATTGATCTGCACCGTGACCAATAACAACGTGAATTCTATCTGGATTCAGTGCAAGTGCGGTCTCTAATACGTGTGTGAGCATTGGTTTGCCAGCAAGTGTATGCAATACCTTAGGCTTATCAGACTTCATACGGGAGCCTTTACCCGCAGCTAAGACGATAATGTGAAAATCCATATCTCGTTCCAATTCTCTCGTTTTGTTTAATTGTAGTCGCAGAAGAGTACTAAGAAAGCCTCTTATCTACTGATTTACCAACAAAAAAGGCAGCCTTAAGCTGCCTTTAGATGATTGCGTTTGTAAGCTCAACGCCTACGCAATTGTTGAATCGCTCTCAGCCTTGCAGCCGCTTCTGCTAACTGTGCTGCAGCACGAGAATAATCCATCTCGCCGCTTTGATTAGCAAATTCACGCTCGGCTTCCGCTTTCGCTTCAAGAGCCGCCGCTTCATCCAGATCATCAGCACGCTGCGCTGTATCAGAAAGTATGGTCACGACATTTGGCTGTACTTCGAGATAGCCACCTGTCACATAAAATACTTCTTCTTCACCGCCTTGCTTAACAATACGAACTGGGCCCGGCTTTAAACTAGTCATTAGTGGCGCGTGGCCTGGGGCAATACCTAAATCACCCAACTCACCAACAGCAACTACTAGCTCAACAAGACCTGAGTAGATTTGCTTTTCAGCACTAACAATATCGCAATGGACGCTAATACCCATATATTCTCTCCGGTAGAGACTGGTGAAGCGTAAGGCTTCAACCAGTCACTCAGATTACATGTTCTTGGCTTTTTCTACCGCTTCTTCGATTGAACCAACCATATAGAACGCTTGCTCTGGAAGGTCATCGTACTCGCCGCCCAAAATACCTTGGAAACCACGAATCGTCTCGGCTAGAGACACGTACTTACCAGGAGAACCTGTGAAGACTTCCGCTACGTGGAATGGCTGAGACAAGAAACGCTCGATCTTACGTGCACGAGCAACCGTCTGCTTATCTTCTTCAGATAACTCGTCCATACCAAGAATCGCGATAATATCTTTCAATTCTGCATAACGCTGAAGAACTGTCTGAACACCACGTGCTACGTCGTAATGTTCCTGACCAATTACTAATGGGTCAAGCTGACGTGATGTAGAATCAAGTGGATCGATTGCAGGGTAGATACCCTTTGATGCAATGTCACGGCTCAATACGACAGTCGCATCAAGGTGCGAGAATGTCGTTGCTGGTGAAGGGTCAGTCAAGTCATCTGCCGGTACGTATACCGCCTGAATTGACGTGATCGAACCCGTCTTCGTAGACGTGATGCGCTCTTGAAGTACACCCATCTCTTCTGCGAGTGTAGGCTGGTAACCTACCGCTGAAGGCATACGACCAAGTAGGGCCGATACCTCTGTACCCGCTAGCGTGTAACGATAGATGTTGTCTACGAACAGTAGTACATCTTTACCTTCATCACGGAACTTCTCAGCCATAGTCAGACCGGTCAGAGCAACACGAAGTCTGTTTCCTGGCGGCTCGTTCATCTGTCCGTAAACCATTGCTACCTTGGATTCCGTAGGGTTCTCCAAGTTAACAACGCCTGCTTCCTGCATCTCGTGGTAGAAATCGTTACCTTCTCGAGTACGCTCGCCAACACCTGCAAATACAGAAAGTCCTGAGTGCTTCAAAGCTATGTTGTTGATAAGCTCCATCATGTTTACGGTTTTACCAACACCGGCACCACCGAACAGACCGACTTTACCACCTTTCGCAAATGGGCAGACCAAGTCGATTACCTTGATGCCTGTTTCGAGAAGCTCAGCACTTGCTGCCTGCTCAGCGTAGGTTGGTGCTTTACGGTGGATAGGCATACGCTCTTGCTCACCGATTTCACCGCGCTCGTCGATTGGACGTCCAAGAACGTCCATGATACGACCTAGCGTTTCCGTACCAACCGGTACAGAAATAGGTGCGCCTGAATTAGCTACTTGAAGGCCACGTTTAAGACCTTCGGTGCTTCCCATTGCGATGGTACGAACAATACCATCACCTAATTGCTGTTGAACTTCCAAAGTGGTTTCGCCACCATCGACAGTCAACGCATCATAAACATTAGGTACGGAATCGCGCGCGAACTCGACGTCAATAACCGCCC
The DNA here is from genome assembly GCF_001635105.1 of Oleiphilus sp. HI0079. Lineage (NCBI taxonomy): Bacteria > Pseudomonadati > Pseudomonadota > Gammaproteobacteria > Oceanospirillales > Oleiphilaceae > Oleiphilus > Oleiphilus sp. HI0079. The sequence goes on along the minus strand of NZ_LWFT01000717.1, from coordinate 10,001 downwards.
CAATAATTTGTACGATACTTCCGCTACTCATGTTCGGTTCCTCGTTAAATATAAATTCTTCATCAATCTCTTAATTCGCTGTGCGCTAAACTGCAGCTGCACCGCTCACAATCTCTGAAATTTCTTGTGTGATTGCAGCTTGCCGTGCCTTGTTGTAAACAAGTTGTAGATCATTAATGATCTCGCCCGCATTGTCTGTTGCGGCTTTCATCGCAATCATTCGAGCGGCTTGTTCACATGCTGCATTTTCCACAACGCCTTGATACACCTGAGATTCGACATAACGAGTCAACAAACCATCAAGCAAATCTTTCGCGTCTGGTTCGTATATGTAGTCCCAATGATGTTGAAGCTCCTGTTCTTCTGAAGCTTCTAGAGGAAGTAGTTGATGTACTCCCGGTTCTTGCGTCATGGTCGTGACGAACTTGTTGTAAACAACATACAGTCGATCAATCTCGCCTTTATCAAACGCATCTAGCATCACCTTCACAGAACCAATCAGCTCATGTGCTGAAGGCTCATCGCCAAGATGACTCAATGCAGCGACGACATTGCCACCGTAGTTCTTAAAAAATGAGATAGCCTTGGAACCGATGGCACAAACATCCACCGAGACCTCTTTAGCATCCCATTCTTTCATGTCGGCCAGTGCACGTTTGAACAAGTTAACGTTCAAACCACCACACAAACCGCGGTCTGTTGATACAACAATATAGCCGACACGTTTTACATCACGATCTTGCAAATATAAGTGATTATATTCTGGATTCGCATTTGCCAAATGACTAACCACAGAGCGGATCTTATCTGCATATGGTTTACCCTGGCTCATACGCTCTTGCGCTTTACGCATCTTACTCGCTGCTACCATTTGCATAGCGCTCGTAATCTTTTGCGTGCTTTTAACGCTTGAGATCTGATTTCGTATTTCTTTACCAACGGCCATTGTTAGTTGCCTTTAAAGTCTCGTTTAAAAAAACTCGATTAAAGGGGCGAACCCCTTTAATTACCAAGTTTGGGTAGACTTAAATGTCTCCAATGCACTCTTGATACCGCTAGCGATATCATCGTTGTAGTCGCCCTTTTCGTTGATCTTAGCCATAAGATCCGCTTGCTCCGCATTCATGTAAGAAAGCATTGCCGCTTCGAAATCAACCACTTTATTCACTGGAACATCGTCAAGGAAACCTTCATTGGCTGCGTATAAAACTACACCCATCTCAGCAACACTTTGTGGAGCGTACTGCTTCTGTTTCATTAACTCTGTAACACGCTGACCATGCTCAAGCTGCTTACGAGTCGCCTCATCAAGATCCGAAGCGAACTGAGCAAATGCTGCAAGTTCACGATACTGAGCAAGCGCTAGACGCACACTACCACCAAGCTTTTTGATGATCTTAGTCTGAGCTGCACCGCCTACACGAGATACAGAAATACCTGCGTTCATCGCTGGACGAACACCGGCGTTAAACAGGTTTGTTTCCAAGAAGATCTGACCATCGGTAATCGAAATTACGTTTGTCGGAACGAACGCTGAAACGTCACCACCTTGTGTCTCGATGATCGGGAGAGCGGTCAAAGAACCTGTCTGGCCTTTAACAGCACCATTAGTAAACTGTTCTACGTACTCTTCGCTAACGCGAGACGCTCGCTCAAGAAGGCGCGAGTGCAAGTAGAATACGTCACCAGGATATGCTTCTCGGCCCGGTGGACGACGAAGAAGCAATGAAATCTGACGGTACGCCCAAGCTTGCTTAGTCAAATCATCAAAAACGATCAATGCGTCTTGCCCATTGTCACGGAAGAATTCACCCATTGTTGTGCCAGCATAGGGTGCAAGAAACAACATTGCTGCTGGATCCGCTGCACCAGCAGCTACGATGATGGTGTGATCCATTGCACCATGTTCTTCAAGCTTGCGCACAACAGCCGCAATCGATGACTGCTTTTGACCAACTGCGACATAGATACACTTAACGCCTGTACCTTTCTGGTTAATGATCGCATCAATAGCGATTGCAGTTTTACCAGTCTGACGGTCACCGATGATCAACTCACGCTGACCACGACCGATTGGTACCATGGAGTCAATCGCTTTCAAACCAGTTTGCACTGGCTGATCAACCGACTTACGCGCGATTACACCTGGAGCAACCTTTTCAATTGGCGCAGTAAGATCTGACTCAATCGGACCTTTACCATCAATTGGGTTACCCAAACCGTCTACAACACGACCAAGAAGGGCGTCACCGATTGGTACCTCAAGGATACGACCAGTACAACGAACCTTTTGACCTTCAGCCAGACCGTTGTACTCACCAAGTACAACAACACCAACTGAGTCACGCTCAAGGTTAAGCGCCATACCGTAGACGCCGTTTTCAAATTCAACCATCTCACCGTACATCACTTCGGCAAGACCGTGAACCAATACGATACCGTCAGAAACACTGACGATAGTGCCCTCATTTCGGGCCTCAGAAGAGATATCGAGCTGCTCGATACGCTTCTTAATAATTTCGCTGATTTCAGCTGGGTTTAGCTGTTGCATGCTTTAATTCCTCAAATCTGAATCCGCTACCTAAGCACTAACTGCTTCTGCTAGTTTGGCTAACTTGCCTTTCACAGACGCATCAATTACCAAATCGTTTGCGCGAATAATAGCGCCTCCCATCAACGAGTCGTTTACTGTTGATGTCACATTCACTTTACGATCTAGCTTTTGACTCAATGCTTGTGCCAGCTTCTCTTGTTGTTCACTACCCAAGTCGAATGCACTTTCTACAATAACGTCAACCGAATGCTCTAGTTGCGCTTTCAAAGCCTCAAACAACGATGCAATATCTGGCAACAAACCAATTCGGTTATTCTCAGATAGTACATGAACAAGGTTTTGACCCTGTTCATTCAGTTGATCGCCACACACATCACAAAATGCGTCGGCTTTTGCTTTACTTGTCAGTGCTGGGTGATCGAGAACAACAACCATATTCTCGTCCTTAGCAATTGCAGAAGCATAAGCAAGCATGCTTGACCAAAGATCAAACGCACTAGTTGCTTTTGCAGCTTCAAATGAAGCTTTCGCGTAAGGTCGGGCAATCGTGATTGACTCTGCCATCATCCACTCTCAATAGTTAAATTTCAGAGGCAAGCTGGTCTAGTAACTTGCTGTGCTTACTTGCATCAATTTCCGAACCAAGAATTTTTTCCGCCCCAGCAAGTGCAATTGCTGATACTTCTGCGCGAAGTTCTTCTCGCACACGGTTTTTCTCTTGCTCGATCTCAGCTTGAGCAGCTGTGAGAAGACGATCGCCTTCTTTTTTAGCGTTCTCTTTCGCCTCATCTACGATTTGGCTCGCACGCTTGTTTGCTTGCTCAATGAGTTCAGCTGCTTGCACTTTCGCGTCTTTAAGTTCTTCACCTGCTTTTTTCTGTGCAAGTTCAAGATCTTTAGAAGCACGATCTGCGGCTGCTAAACCATCGGAAATTTTCTTCTCTCGCTCTTGCATGGCTGCCATGATTGGCGGCCATACATATTTCATGCAGAACAACACGAAAACAGCGAAGAAGATTATTTGTCCTATAAGTGTGTAATTGATATTCACACCAATAACCTCGCTATGTTGCCGGTTTACTTAATCGGAATTACTAAATCGGTATCGATTAAGCACCAACACCTGGAGCAACTACGAAGATCAAGTACATTGCGATACCAACACCGATGATTGGGATTGCGTCGATCAAACCAGCAAGCAAGAACATTTTACCTTGCAACATTGGACCAAGCTCTGGTTGACGTGCTGTACCTTCAAGCAAACGGCCTCCAAGAAGACCCATACCTACCGCTGCACCAAGTGCACCCAAACCAAGCATGATTGCTGCTGCAATGATTACTAGTTCCATTTTTTTCTCCTATCGTTTCAATTTAAAAGTGAAGTTTTAAAAAGTCTCTGTTAGTGGTCTTCGTGAGCCATGCTCAAGTAAACCACCGTTAGTACCATAAAAATAAACGCCTGTAAGGTGATAACCAAGATGTGGAATATCGCCCAGCCTAGCTGTAACAACCCACCAAACAAACCAAAGAATAAACCTGCGCTGTACATCACGGCGATCAAGATAAAGATCATTTCGCCAGCATACATGTTACCGAACAGTCGAAGCCCAAGTGAGAACGGCTTGGCCAACAGACCAACCAACTCCATGAACAGGTTCACTGGGATAAACATCCAGTGATTAAATGGGTGCATTGTCAATTCCTTCACAAAGCCACCCACTCCTTTGATCTTGATTGAGTAGTACAGCATCAAGATAAAGACTGCTAATGCCATACCGAGCGTGATGTTCGGATCGGTCGAAGGCACAATTTTCTGGTATTCAACGCCAAGTGCCATCATGATTTCGGGCACAACGTCTACAGGAATAAGATCCATCAGGTTCATCAGAAAAACCCAAACGAAGATCGTCAATGCTAGGGGCGCTACGATCGGGTTACGTCCGTGAAACATGTCTTTCACATTATTGTCGATAAATTCAACGATAATCTCGACAAAATTCTGGAGACGACCTGGTACACCTGAAGTGACAGATTTGGCTACGAGACGGAATAACAAGCAGAAAATAAGACCTAGTCCGAAAGACCATGCCAAACTGTCTACATGAAACGCATTAAAACCCATCGCTGCAGCTTCCGCTGAACCGTGAGCCATTGTCCATGTATCTGCTTCTAGAACCGAACCGTCGTAACGTTCAAAACCAGCGGGCAACTTACCATAGGTTAAATTGGTTAAGTGGTGCTGGATATACTCGGTAGTTGTTGGGTTTTCACCTGCCATAGTTAAGGGCCTACACTTACTTTTTAAGAAACTGTTCGTGGTTTTACTTGGCCAATAGCATTGGCGCAATACCATTTATGATGACAAGAACAATAAAGCTCATCATCAATGCAAATATATCCGCTTCTTGATAGAAGCTAAAAACCAGTGCAAACCCCGCCGCTACTAGCAGCAGTTTAGAACTTTCTGCACTGTAAAAACTTTGGACTGTTTTTACGGCTGCTCTCGCACCCATGTAGCGAAATGATTTGTAAGCAAAATACTGCTGANGAGCGATAAAAATACAAGCACCCAATACCGCAGAAATTGCCGCTACATTTCCTTTAGTCAGCCAGAAAATGACGGTTAATAGGCCGGCTGACAAACATTGTATCCCGAATATTAGGAGTAGGGGTGGTTTGCTAATTTAAACACTCCTGGTTAGCGCTAAAAAATATGTCGCTAACTCGTCCAAAATAGTTCGGTTACGCACTATATTAAGGCGCGGCAATTGTAGGGCAAATGCATAACCCATTCAACACTAGAGTCTGCTTATTTATTGGTCAATCGTAAAAAATACCACTTTTAGGATTAGTTTTAGCTTTGTCGCGCAAACACTTGTTCTTATTACTTGATATGCGACAAAATTCCGTCAAGCTCGTCAAGAGAGTTATAACTAATTACTAGCCTGCCCTTGCCACGAGAACCCTGACTGATTTCGATGCGTGCACCTAGCTTTTCAGATAGCTCTTCTTCTAGTTGCTTTACATTGGGATCTTTTGCGGGAGAAGCCTTTCTTTTGGGTTGAGGGCTTTCCAATAACTTTCGAACGAACGCCTCTGTCTGCCGAACTGACATTGACTTAGAGTTGACCTGATTTGCTGCTGCCAATTGATCCTCACTGGGTAAACCAAGCAACGCTCGACCATGTCCCATTTCTAGATCACCATGTTCCAGCATCAGTTTTACATCATCATGCAAGTTCATCAATCGAAGCAGGTTGGTCACAGTAGAGCGTGACTTACCGATTGCTTCTGCAACTTCACCTTGTGTCAGCTCAAATTCATCCTGAAGTCTTTGAAGCGCAAATGCCTCTTCCATTGCATTGAGATTTTCTCGTTGAATGTTCTCGATCAAGGCCATTGCAACAGCCGCTTCATCAGGAACATCACGCACGATTGCAGGCACGCGATCAAGTTGTGCTAACTGAGATGCGCGCCATCGACGCTCACCGGCAATAATTTCATACTTACTTTCTGAAATTGGGCGCACAACGATTGGCTGCATAATACCTTGTTGACGAATAGACTCAGCAAGCTCTTCTAACGCCTGTTGATCCATGTCGCGGCGCGGTTGATATTTACCGCGCTGAATCAACTCGACAGGGATTTCGCGCAGATATTTTTCGTCTGCTTCTGAATGCTTTAAGGGCTCTATATTTGATCCCTTTAACAAGGCACCTAACCCTTTCTCTCCGATAACGCGCTTTCTAGCCAATGTGGTTCCTTATTAAACTGCTACCAATTCGGGTTTATTGGATCTTTTAGTACGACGGACGATTTCACCAGCTAGTGCAAGATAAGCTAAAGCTCCTCTTGAAGACTTATCATAATACAAAGCAGGCATGCCATGACTTGGCGCTTCTGCTAGGCGAACATTTCGAGGAATGGCCACTTTAAATACCTGATCACCGAAGTATTCTTCCAGCTCTTCTGAAACGTCCTTCGTTAAGCTATTGCGCGGATCATACATCGTACGAAGGATTCCAGAGATCTGCAGAGCTGGATTGATTGTTTCTCTGATCTGTTCAATCGTACTCATTAAAGCAGCAAGGCCTTCCAACGCATAGTACTCGCACTGCATCGGAATGATGACGCCGTCACTCGCGGATAATGCATTGACAGTGAGCATGTTAAGCGAGGGTGGACAATCAATCACGATAAAATCGTAGTGAGCACGCACTTCGTTCAAACCAAGCCGCAACCTGTGCTCCCTGCCAATCTCATTTAAAAGTTCGACCTCAGCAGCAACAAGATCCCCGTTAGCAGGTAAAACATCAAAATGGCCATGCTTGGCGCGAACTGCGATATCTTCAAATGAAGCTTTCTTAGTAAGAAGATCATAAACAGTGAGATCGAGCTCGTTCTTCATTATTCCGCAACCCATTGTTGCGTTGCCTTGCGGATCAAGATCAATCATCAAGATTTTGCGTTTAGTCGCAGCAAGAGAGGCTGCAAGATTGACACTTGTAGTTGTCTTGCCGACCCCACCTTTTTGATTGGTAACTGCGAATATCTGTGCCACTGGAGGTACCCTATAAACTGGTATAAATCAGCTGTGTGCACACAGCCGAACTATGAAACTGATTCTATAATAATTAAATGTCGCGCGGCTTCACAACTAGGAACGTTGAGTTTAATAATTTCTTTATACATATAACCCGGTCCAAGTGTGTCGGCTTCATTTTGTGCTTCACTGCCTTTCATAGCAAGAAGCTTTCCATTTTCTGTCAAACATGGTCCACAAAGCGCGGCAAAGTTATCTGCTGCGGTGAACGCCCGCGAAATGATCAGTGGAAACGTTCTAACGCCGACAATATTTTCAATACGAGTATGAAGCACTTCTACATTCTTTAACCCCAGCGCTATCAAGGCCTGAGTCAGAAAACGGGTCTTTTTAATATTACTATCAACAAGCGTAAATTGCTTTTCAGGATAGAGTAATGCCAAAGGAATACCTGGAAGTCCAGGACCTGTACCTACATCCATCACAGTATCCGCATCTATAAACGGTACAACACTCAAAGAGTCAATAATATGGCGATCCAACATATCGCTTGGATCTCTAACTGCGGTTAAGTTGTATGTACTGTTCCAGCGAGCAAGTAATTCAATATAGGTCACGAGCTGTTCTGCTTGAGTAGAACTAAGTAGAACGCCTAATTCGGTCGCTGCAGTTAAAAGTCGTTGTGTAAAAGCTTCCGAGTCGATGTTAACTTTCATGGGCTAGACTTTCGTCGTTTGATTTTTCGGTTGGCGCATTTCAGCCTTTTTCATGTAAACCAAAACTAGGGAAACCGCTGCTGGCGTTACGCCCGGAATACGTGACGCCTGTGCAATAGTCTCTGGACGCTGCAATAGCAATTTCTGCTTAACTTCGTTGGACAAACCTGATACTTGCTCATAATCGAACATATCCGGAATCCGCGTATTCTCATTCTTACGAAGCTTTTCGATTTCATCTTGTTGTCGCGTTATATAGCCAGCGTATTTAGTTTGAACTTCAAGCTGCTCAGCCACATCTTCTCGAATATCAATATTAGAGTTAAGCTCCACGAGATCACGGAAATTAACCTCTGGACGACGAAGTAGTTCTTCGAGCGTGTACTCGCGAGAAAGTGGACTCTTCAAACGCTCATTCAGCTTACTTGCTGCGTCAGTATTCGGATGAACCCATGTTTTCTGTAGGCGTTCACGCTCTACTTCGATCGCCTGAAGCTTTTCTTGGTGGAATGCCCAGCGAACATCACCGACCACACCCAACTTACGACCAATTTCGGTTAATCGAATATCTGCGTTGTCTTCACGCAGCAATAGCCGATACTCTGCACGACTGGTAAACATGCGGTAGGGCTCTGATGTACCGAGAGTAATAAGATCATCAACCAACACGCCAATATAAGCTTCGTCTCGACGCGGATACCATTCTGACTCTCCCCTAGCTCTACGCGCTGCATTTAAACCCGCCAGCAATCCTTGAGCACCGGCCTCTTCATATCCTGTAGTTCCATTGATTTGGCCAGCAAAGTAGAGCCCATTAACATAACGTGTCTCTAAGGTATGCTTTAAATCTTGAGGATTGAAGTAATCATACTCAATGGCATAGCCTGGGCGCGTAATGTGTGCGTTTTCAAAGCCGACCATGGACCTGATCGCTTGAATCTGAATATCAAAGGGTAAGCTTGTAGAGATACCGTTAGGGTACAGCTCGTGCGTTGATAAGCCTTCCGGCTCCACGAAAATCTGATGTGAATCTTTATCAGAAAAACGATTAATTTTATCTTCAATCGAGGGACAGTATCGCGGTCCAGTTCCTTCAATAACACCAGTGAACATTGGGGAACGAGAAAAACCTGATCGAATAATATCGTGTGTCCGCTCGTTGGTATGCGTAATGAAACACGAGATCTGCTGAGGGTGTTCCGATACTTTACCCATATACGACATAACTGGAGTCGGCGTATCGCCTGGCTGTTCCTGCATCACACTGAAATTAACACTACGTGCATCAATACGCGGAGGAGTGCCCGTTTTTAAACGCCCAACTCGAAAAGGAAGTTCCCTTAAACGGTTTGCCAATGCAATTGAAGGCGGGTCACCCGCTCTTCCGCCGCTATGATTTTCAAGCCCAATGTGGATAACGCCACCTAAAAAGGTTCCTGTTGTCAGGACGACTGAGTGAGCTCGAAATATGATCCCCATATTCGTTACAACACCTTTGACAGTGTTATTTTCGACAACCAAGTCATCAGCTGACTGCTGGAAAATCTCCAAATCATCCTGATTTTCCAATATGGTTCGTATCGCAGCTTTATACAATGCTCTATCTGCTTGAGCGCGGGTTGCTCGAACTGCAGGTCCCTTTCGGCTATTCAGCACCCTAAACTGTATACCAGCTAAGTCTGTTGCTTTCGCCATCGCACCGTCTAAGGCATCTATTTCTTTGACTAAATGACTTTTTCCTATCCCACCAATTGCCGGGTTGCAGGACATCTGACCAAGTGTCTCGATGTTATGAGTCAAAAGTAGCGTCTGGGCACCCGTTCTTGCTGCCGCAAGCGCGGCCTCAGTTCCAGCGTGACCGCCGCCAATGACAATAACATCGTAATGCTTGGGATATTCCACAAAAACCTCTACAGGAAAAGGATCTAAAAAATGGCGCGCAATTATAATCTCTATGGCGTCCTTGTACAGTAAATACGTACAAAAATCATACAGTTTATTTTGCTTACTCGGTTAAGAAAACAGAATGCTCTCCTAAACAACGATATTACGCAGGTTTAGGCTACTTATCCAAAGAGTTATCCACAGATTAACCGAGAATTTTAGACAAGAATATAACGTAACCTATTGATTTAATTGGTTTATAAAAATAATCTATTAAATTCTGGACGAAAATTTATTAAGTTAT
>NZ_LWFT01000716.1:0-982 GCF_001635105.1 Oleiphilus sp. HI0079 | reverse complement strand
GCGCTAGCAATCACCTATTCCGCCAACATTAATGAGCTAGAGAAGAGCGAATTGGCACCTATTCGCGCATTGATTACAGAATCTTCGCCGGCTGATTGGCCGCAAGTAGCAAGGGAGGCAATGCGAAACCACTGGCTGACATGGCTAGTACAGATACCCGCAAGCTTCATTGAAAGTAAATACAACCCCGAAGATCACATAGGCCAACTGGCGGGATTACCTATCCTACTGATGCATAGCAAACAGGACCCGATCGTACGTTATGCACATTTAGAACAATTACTAACAGCAGCAGATAAAGCTGGTGTTCATATCGAAACTTATCAAACGCTGGGAGGCCATACTCAAGGTCTTGCTTACGAGCAAGCGCGCAAACGCTTTATTGAGTTCATTCAAAACGTAGAGCCAAAATGAGCAAAGCGTTCATGAGCTTACAGCGCGCCACGGGTTCTCTAGCTTAAGCTGAATTTTAGATTACCCCATCCAATCACGCATCGCTGCAATTTTAAACTGCTGACCATCCTTCTCAAACACAACATGCTGTTCGCCAATCGACAGCAGCGTCATGCCCTGGAACGCTTGCCCTTCACGAAGGTAGATATTGTTAATCATAACCCTGCGTGCCGAGGGCGCGGAACTGTAGATATGACTATTGAAGGTAAGCTTTGAGACTTTTGGTCGAGTTCTCTGATCGAGTTCTTCAAGATAGAGAACATCTTCGTAAGGATCAATGCTCTCGCTTTCCACACCTTGATCTTCTACATTTGCTAACTCTGAAGACTGAACAGGAGCCGCATCAAGCGGCACATCGGATACGACTACGCGCGCGTCGCTGACGATTGCAGCGGACGCGGACTGGCTCTGAGAAAGTCTTTTAGACTTTGGCTCGATCAGCTCAAATTGCTCTTCAAAAGGTACCGTTGAGGGCTTTTCAACAGACACCGCTGAAGGCTCTCCAGCAGAAACCGTTGAGGACTCTACA
>NZ_LWFT01000715.1:0-1160 GCF_001635105.1 Oleiphilus sp. HI0079 | reverse complement strand
GTACCAAACGCTTGTAAGAGTTGGTTGATGAGTTCGTGAATGCGTTGATTGCACGAGCGTGCTTGATGATACCGCCGATGTAGTACAAGCACTCATCAGATAGGCCAGCGTAGCCGTCACCAGCAAATAGGTTGCTGCCATCTTTAGCAAGAGACATGTGAACGTGCATGCCAGAACCGTTGTCACCAACTAGAGGCTTCGGCATGAATGTCGCTGTTTTGCCGTATGCGTGTGCAACGTTATGTACGCAGTACTTAAGGATTTGTACTTCGTCCGCTTTCTTAACAAGCGTGTTTGCACCAACACCGATTTCACACTGACCAGCAGTACCCACTTCGTGATGGTGTACTTCGATCACAAGACCCATTGCTTCCATTGCAGCACACATGGCGCCACGTAGGTCATGCAAAGAATCAACTGGTGGTACTGGGAAGTAACCGCCTTTAACGCCTGGACGGTGACCGATGTTGCCGCCTTCGAATTCTGCGTGGTCGCTCCATGCAGCTTCTTCAGAGCTGATTTGGTACATTGCGCCGCTAATATCAGCTTTCCACTTAACATCGTCAAATACGAAGAATTCTGGCTCTGGACCAAACAAGGCGCTGTCTGCGATGCCTGTAGACTTCAAGTACTCTTCTGCACGTTTCGCAACAGAGCGTGGGTCACGCTCGTAACCTTGCATTGTTGATGGCTCAACAACGTCGCAACGCAAAATGAGTGTGGTTTCTTCAGTGAAAGGATCAAGAACCGAAGTAGTGTCGTCAGGCATAAGGATCATGTCTGACTCGTTGATGCCCTTCCAGCCAGCAATTGATGAGCCGTCAAACATTTTGCCTTCTTCAAAGAAGTCTTCGTCAACTTCTGTAGATGGAATGCTAACGTGTTGCTCTTTACCGCGTGTATCTGTGAAGCGAAGGTCTACCCATCTAACTTCGTTCTCTTTGATGAGACCCAGAGTGTTCTCTGACATTTTATTACTCCATATTACGGATGTTACTGAACGGCTACCGAAGAGATAAGCAGTTCTTGTTTATTTCAGGTTTCGGCTAAATCTTCGCGCGCTGCGTTGTTATTTCCGAAAGTCTGACGATTTATAAGCCCCAGGACTGCAGCATGTCTCATGCTCCACTCGCTCTTGGCGCTGATAACCTATAAATGGG
>NZ_LWFT01000714.1:0-598 GCF_001635105.1 Oleiphilus sp. HI0079 | reverse complement strand
TAAGCAGCTTAAGAATTGCCATTCCTGCGGTCGTCTTGCCACTCCCACTTTCGCCGACAATGCCTAGGGTTTCGCCCGCGCGAACGGAAAAGCTAACGTTGTCGACAGCGGTAAAGCTGTTAGTCACCTTTCCGAAGAAGTTCTTCTTTATTGGAAACTCGATCAGAAGGTTTTCTGAGTTAAGAATTAGCTCTGCGTTCTTGGAGACAGGTTGTGGCATGCCATGGGGTTCGGCTTCGATCAGTGCACTCGTGTAGGGGTGGGTCGGGTTCTTAAATACATCCTTTGCCGTGCCTTGCTCAACGATAGTGCCGTTTTTCATCACTGCTACCGTATCTGCATACTGACGAACGACGTTTAGGTCGTGAGATATTAGGATAATAGACATTCCCATTTTGGTTTGGAGGTCCGCAATAAGTTCAAGAACCTGCTTTTGGACAGTAACATCGAGCGCTGTGGTCGGCTCATCGGCAATTAGTATTTCAGGTTCATTTGCAAGCGCCATCGCGATCATGACCCGTTGTTTCTGTCCGCCAGATAGTTCATGGGGGTACGCGCTAAGTCGGCGCTCAGAATCAGGGATGCCCACGAGCTCTAG
>NZ_LWFT01000713.1:0-724 GCF_001635105.1 Oleiphilus sp. HI0079 | reverse complement strand
AGGCGATCTGTTTTGTCTGCGAGGGTATATCCAAGCGCATTTAGCGCAACGGCGTTTCTTGGATTCTTGGTGATGATTTTTCGCAGGTCTTGCTCCATCAGCTCGATTTCGCCGGTACCGTCATAATGCATCGCTCTCGCATACAAAAGGGACTCATCTTCTGGGAATTGGGTTAGTGCTTGGTTTAGCCCATCAAGCGCCATATCAGTCTTGTCAAAGGTGTTTAGAAGTTGATACTGAATCAACCACAGCTTTTGAGCATTTCTGGGTTGATCTTGTCGTAATAGGGCAAGTCGTTCTAATGCTTCATCCATTCGCTCTTGCTTGCTGAGCAGGTATACATAGCGCTCGATCGCGGTATTGTAGTGCGAACTTGGGGCTACATTCTGGTACTGCGTAATGGCTTCTTCAGGTTGATCTTGTTGCTCCGCGATTCTCCCAAGGTAATAGTAAGCGTCGCTGCTGTGGGTAGGGGAGGCGGTTAGCTCTTCAAAGGCGCTCTTTGCATCTTCCACTTTCTTATTTTCAAGCATTAGAAGGGCGTGTGACAGCGTTAGGCTTGCTGAGTCGGGGTAGTATTCAAGAAGGGTCGCGAAAACGCCTTCGGCTGCTTGCGTGTCGCCCTTTTCAATAAGAAGGCTAGCGTAAAGTCTGCCGAGCGCGTTGTTTTCGGGGAATTGGTTAAAGCTTTGTTCCGCATAGGCGAGCGCTTCGTCTTTTTTTC
>NZ_LWFT01000712.1:0-2199 GCF_001635105.1 Oleiphilus sp. HI0079 | reverse complement strand
CAGATCAGATTATTAAGTTAGACGATCAGAACCCGCAGATTGCATCGCGTTTGGCGACGCCATTGACGCGCTGGAGGAAGTTTTCAGTGGCGAGGCAAACGCTGATGACCGAGCAGCTTCAGAGAATTCACGGTAAGGAGTCACTCTCAAAAGACTTGAGAGAAATCGTAGAAAAAAGTTTGCCTTAGCCCTCACGCATTTGGTTTTCAAAATCTCAAGCCGTGTGCTTCCCCGCATACGGCTTCTTTGTTTATTTCTTACGCTAAAACAGAGGTTTAACTTTGAGTCTTGAAAAGTTTTATAACAAAACTTCGATAGACACGCGCGAATTATCTGCTAAAAGTTAAGTAGTTAAGATAAAAAAATTACGTGTTTTTGTGAGCCGTCACTTTGGCAGTGCTCAAGTCTCGTTTAGACAAAGGAATTATCATGAGAATAAGAACCCTGCTTCTAGGTGCAGTTATAGCGTGTGGGTCGTATACGACAGTAGTGAATGCGAAAGTGTCCAAGGCCGAAGCTGACAAGCTAGGCACTTCACTCACACCTTTTGGATCGATTAAAGAAGGAAACGAGGCAGGAACGATTCCGCCATGGACTGGAGGTCTTACAGAAGCACCTGCGGGCTATGAAGGTAGCGGGCAGCACCATATTGATCCGTTTGCGGACGATGAGGTGAAATACAAAATTGATAAAGCGAACTATCCGGGTTTTGAAAAATACATGACTCCGGGCCAGTACGCTTTAATGGAAGCGTATCCCAATACGTTTGCAATGAATGTTTATCCGAGTCGACGAACTCATGCCATGCCAGATTGGGTGCTCGAGAACACAAAGAAGAACGCCCTTACTGCAACGTTGTCTAAGGGGGGGGTTGGAATCAAAGATGCATTCGGTGGAATTCCTTTTCCGATCTTGAGTGGCAATAGTGAAGATAAAGCTTTGCAGGTTATGTGGAATCACCTAACTCGCTGGCGTGGTATTTTCTTAACGGGTCGTTATACCGAACTTGCTGTTCAACGAGATGGTGATTTCTCTCCTATCACAAAACAGCAAGAAGTATTTTTTAACTTTCATAACCCCGAAGGAAGTTTTAAGAAGCTCGATAACATCCTTTTCTATTTTTTGACATTCAATAAAGCGCCTGCGCGTTTGGCTGGTGGGGCTCTGCTTGTTCATGAAACCTTGGATCAAACCAAAGATCCACGTCAGGCATGGGATTACAACGCAGGCCAGCGTCGTGTTCGCCGGGCACCCAACCTTGCCTATGATTCACCAATTGCATCTTCAGATAATACGCGTACTGCCGATGATACAGATATGTATAACGGCGCACCTGACCGCTACGATTGGGAATACAAAGGTCTTAAAGAGATTTTCATTCCTTATAACAACTATATGGTCGGTCAGAAAGGTCTCGAATATAGTGAGCTAGCTCAGGCCGGTCACTTAAACCCAGATTATGTTCGCTGGGAGCTACACAGAGTGCATGTTGTTGAAGCGAATTTGAAAAAAGGAGCTCGCCACATTTATAAGAAGCGAGTGTTCTACGTTGATGAAGATTCTTGGGGTGTTGCTTTGGTTGATCAATATGACAATCGCGGCGAGCTTTGGAGAGTCAGCGCTTCATTACTGAAAAACTACTATGAGCTTCCAGGCACCTGGACCTCTGCGAACGTTTTTCACGATTTGCAATCACGTAGATATAGTGCAAACGGGGTTTACTCTGAAGAACGACAGGCACCTGTTTTTGAAAATAAAGTGCCCAACAAGCGCTACTTTAAACCGCAGTCTCTGCGACGCCGAGCACGTTAACAATCTTTGGTTTTTAAAAAACGCTCTCTCGAAGAGCGTTTCCTAGTTTTAAGGATAACGAATGAATTCTATTCTCCGATACATGCTCAACTCGCCCTTGGCCAAAAAGTGTGCAGTTGCGATGCTTGGTGCAAGTGTTGCGTCAGTCAGCTCTAACGCACTTGCTTTTGAGGGCGTACTGGAAACCCCAGCAATGCCTTCAGAAAAGGCTTCCGATTATCTTTTAGTGGATATCGAGAATGTGGGTAGTCGGTTAGTGGCTGTTGGGGCGCGTGGGCACATCCTTTATTCAGACGACCGGGGTGCTAACTGGGTTCAGGCATCGGTACCTGTTTCAGTGCTATTGACTGCGGTTGACTTTGTATCTGCTGACAAAGGTTGGGCCGT
>NZ_LWFT01000711.1:0-601 GCF_001635105.1 Oleiphilus sp. HI0079 | reverse complement strand
CACTCTTACAGACACTCTCTCTTTCGGCCAAAGAAAGCCTCATGAGCTTTTTACTCACGCGCTTTGTACTATCATCGTTCAATAACTGCATATATCGACTACTCATGTAGCCGACGTCGCTAAGCTGCTTCTGGAATTCGGATTCGTCTAACTCCAAATCACGCGAAATATATCTACAAAGCTGACTTTCGGGGTCCGGAAAAATCCTTACTCCATCGCCAACGTTACCTCTGGACTCGGGGCGCACGTATATGAATAAATCTGACTTTGCTCTACTCGCCGTGACATATAACTGTTTCCAATTTCTGTCCGCCTCAACTCCAAATGCATCCGCTGAGTCCAGCCCAAAAACAAACACTTTATCAAACTCAAGCCCCTTACTGCTCATTACGTTAATAACCGTCACCGAAGGCGATGCAAGAAAATCCAACTCATCTTCGTCTTTATGATCTTTGTAGTTGGATATATATGTTTGCACGGGAATACGAGAATTCGTGAGCACTGCTGAAATTTGGTCGTAGAGATCTTTGACCCTATTATTTCGACCAAAAACAATTACTCCAATCTTATGCGAACCCGATCGACTGATATTGCCCAACTG
>NZ_LWFT01000710.1:0-779 GCF_001635105.1 Oleiphilus sp. HI0079 | reverse complement strand
CGACCAACGCTTCGCAGATTTTCAAGCGCTTAAAAAAGACTTAAAAGAACGCATTAAACACTCGGGAAACAGCATTCCCGTGCACATTNCGAGCGACGCCAAAACGCCCGTTGCACCGCTACTTACGCTGCTCAATTTCCTAAATACACACTCAATGTCTAATACACATATACTTATGGAGAAACAGTAATGCGATTCATACCTGACGCGAAGCGCTCTGGCATCAACATCGTGCTCGGAGCAGGCTTGGCTCTCGCTCTTTTTATCATGCATTCCCTAGCATACGCGCAAACGAATGCGCCACGTATCATTAGTGCTGATCTCGGCACCACACAGATACTACGCGCACTTGGCTTAGCAGAGCACGTTGTTGCCATTGACCTAACCTCTTCCAGAGAGGAGGCGTTTCATCATCTACCGAATATCGGTTACCACAGACAATTGTCACCCGAAGGTTTGTTGAGCCTAAATGCGGATGTCTTGATCGGCTCTTCACTCATGGGGCCAGAACGCACGCTTGATGTGCTTCGAGAGACACACGTTAAAGTTATCCAGCAAGAGACGCCAGAAAATCTAAGCATGCTAACCAACAATATCTTCCAGATTGCCAAGGCATTNCATCTTAAAGATGAGGGGCTAAGCGTCGCAGAAAAACTGGTAGAAAAAGACACTCGCCTAAGCGCGATGACGGTAAAGCACTCAACCGCTGTATTCCTATTAGATATGGGTGGCGCAAATGGCAGTATGGCCGGCATGGGTACCAGCGGCGATGCTTTCAT
>NZ_LWFT01000709.1:0-1544 GCF_001635105.1 Oleiphilus sp. HI0079 | reverse complement strand
CGTCAAAAATATAGTGTTGCTTTGATTGATGAATTTCAGGACACGGACGCACTGCAGTACCCGATTTTCTCTCGTATCTTCGGAACGGCGGGGCAGGAGGCTTCGCCATCTCATCCTTCGTCACTCGTGCTTATTGGTGACCCCAAGCAGGCCATTTATGGATTTCGTGGCGGAGATATGGCGACGTATCTAAGGGCGCGTTCAGACGTCCTGGCGTCTGACAAAGGCCACGTTTTCACTATGCGGGATAACTGGCGATCCTCAGTTGCGGTGCTTGATGCTTTTAATGCTCTTTATGACAATCACGATAAGCCTTTCTTGGACAAAGGGATTGCTTATGTTGAGGTGCGCTCCGGTACGAATATGCGCAAACCTGAATGGGGCGCTGGGCTGTATATCGATCAGGTATGTAATGAGACAGACGGTGATAAGAAACGCAACAAAGAAGGTACGCAAGATGCGTTAGCGCGCCTTTGTGCAATGCGTCTCGTTAAGTTGCTGGGTGATGCGTCATTGCAGGTTAAGAGCGCAGATATCACGATTCTCGTTCGAGACCGAAATGAAGCCCTGGTTATGCAGCAGCATTTGCTCGCGCAGGGCGTGAAAGCGAGCTTTGATAATCGGCACTCAATCTTTCACACTCCGGAGGCCGTCTCCATCTACAACCTATTGTTCGCCGCTCAAAATACGGCGAGTGAGCGCGCGCTCATGCAGTGTTTGAGTGACCCGTTCTGGGGACTCAGTGATCGGTCCTTAATGGAAATGCAGCAAAATGAAGCGATTTCTTTTTCCTGGACGGAGCGCCTGCGAGAGATTGCACTCCGTTGGCAGGATCACGGGGTTTTATCAGCGGTTCGCTCTGCATTGGTCAGCTTTGGCGCGTTGGAGCATTGGCAAGGTTCAGAGGACCAAGAATTGCTCTGGGAGCGCAAACTCTCCAATGTCGGTCAAATTGCCGAATTACTCCAAGCCCAATCGGCGCGCATTGGCAGCCCTGCAAGTCTCTTGCACTGGTTTGCCCGACAGCTCGAGGAGGACGATTCGACTTTAGGAAAAGAGCGTGAAATACGCCTAGAAAGCGATGATCAGTTGGTGCGCATTGTAACGGTCCACAGTTCGAAAGGTCTTGAATATCCCGTCGTATTTGTCCCCTTTCTATCCTCAGGGAAAAGAGTGTCTGCTCCGGTTTGGTTTTATGATGAGGAGGGGCGCTTGTCTCTCGCTTTAGAGCCTGACGATAGTGAGAAAACCGCTGCCGAAAAAGAGAGTTTGGCAGAGGATTGTCGCTTGTTATATGTTGCATTAACCCGCGCAAAATATCGTTGTTATGTCGGCACGAGTGAGTTTTCAGGGAATGCGCTCAAAACCCATGCGACAGGTTTTGGCTATTTGCTGTTGAATGGCGACTCGCCAGACGGCCTTGAGAAAGGTTGGCTTCGTGATCGGCTAACGGTGCTTGCAGAGCATAAAGAGATCGAATATCAGTTTTGGACTAACGAGGACATACACAATCTGCGTATTGAAGATGCGCCATCTGTGACTCA
>NZ_LWFT01000708.1:0-1191 GCF_001635105.1 Oleiphilus sp. HI0079 | reverse complement strand
TTGTTATCTGCAAACGCAAATATGAACTGTTCTCTTCCTAGGCTAGCGGGTTCTTCTGTGGTCTTCAGAGGCGAAGAGTTTGGCTGTAACTCGGATGATCTCGACGAGTACGCGTGCTCTTTATAAGGCATTTCAGTGCGAGGAGGTAGCGTAGCTGCCTCCTGTTTTTTCCTAAACAAGTTCGCGTTGATAAGACCTTAAAGGGGTGTTACTGATGAAAAACGCATTTTTAAACAGCATGGTTACCCGATTGCCGGTGTTTCTGGCGATCGCCTTCATTACGACGGCATGTAAGATCGTCATTGACGACGGGAATACGGTGAAGAAGGACGACACCGGTTCTGATACAGCCTCATGCTCCGGCACATCTGATGGTGTTAAGTGGGAGGCACTTCTTGCAGAGAATTGTCCGAACCTTTCGGACTACAATCTATTTGCCGATCCAACAGATCCAACAAGCGGTCCTAACTCTGGAGGATTGCCTTATGATTTGACTACGGCATTGTTTACCGATTACTCGAGTAAATACCGTTATGTATTTATTCCTGAGGGCGAGCAGGCGAGCTATTCGCAAACTGAAGCTTTGGATTTCCCTGTGGGTACGGTGATCGTTAAAACGTTTGCAATGCCCGAGAACACCGCATTTCGTGATGGTGCGGTGCGTGTTATCGAAACGCGTCTTTTGATTCATCGTGCAGATGGCTGGGTAGGCCGTCCGTATGTCTGGTTTGATACCGAAGGTAATCCAACCAATGATGCCCGTCTTGCGATTACTGGTGGCAAACTTGACCTAACAACGACGCATGAAGGTGCTGCGATGGACATTGAATATGCAGTTCCATCGGTCACGCAGTGTACGGCCTGTCATAATATCGTGCCACTTGTCGATCCGGGTCCAGAACGGCCTCCTATCGCCAAAGTAATTGGGCCAAAAGCGCGTTATCTAAACAAAGACTATGATTACGGCGATGTGATCGAAAACCAGCTCACTCATTGGTCGAATGTCGGTAAGCTTGTTGGTGTGCCTGCGGACTTTAATGCGATTGAGAAAGCGCCAGAGTTTTCTGATCTGACAGACGTGTCTGCGATGAGCGACGCAGATGTCGCAATCGCAGCGAAAGGCTACCTAGACATCAACTGCGCGCATTGTCACCGTGCGAACCTTGGCTTGCCACAGTCTTATGGTGGCGC
>NZ_LWFT01000707.1:0-1181 GCF_001635105.1 Oleiphilus sp. HI0079 | reverse complement strand
GTTCCTGAGCCTCCTCCGCAAACATCTCCAGAACCTCTTGGTCAAAAGCATCATCTTCCTCAGCTTTTGCCTTCGAACGAGATTTCATGATTTGGTCGCGCAGCATATGCTCTAGCGCTTCGGTCAGGCGTAAAAACTGATCAGCATGCTCTGCCGGACCATCAGCCAAAAGTTGCGCCCCAGACTGAACACTTTTCTGCAGCGCGCTCCAGTCTTGCAGATCGCCGCTTACAAAGGCATCGAGACACTCAACTGTTTTAGCCAAGAACTCATTGTGCGCTCTAGATTCCCGTATAGCGGGTTGAGCAAGTAACGTTTTTATTCCCTGCTGCAGCTCAGGGACACCGGCAATATGCTCCTCATCGTTACTCCAAACAGTTAACGCTTCATTGACACTTTCTACCGCACGACTATACGCATCCGCTTCGCTAGAAACGCCCGTCTTGGTTTCGCTTTCAAGATCTTTTGAAGGTTCAGAACTTTCAACAGGATCTTCACCCTGAGTGTCCACGTCCTGCTGCTCTGGCTCTGGCTCTGGCTCTGGCTCAGATTCCAAACTATCTGGAGTGCTAGAAACTTCTATCTCTTGCGAATCTTGCTCCGTAAAAGGCTCATCAGATTCTGAAGGCGCTTGCTCGACTGATGGCGTTTGCTCGGCTGATGGGTCTTGCTCCTCTAGCTCTGAGATTTCCGGAGACTCTTGCGCAGCCGTAGCCTCACCACTTGGCTCTTCAGATCCAATAGACTTTCCGGAAATAACCGCTTGCACGGATTGCAGAAGTGCCGACGCGTCACTTGGAACCAAACCTTGCTCAACGGAGTCGACCATCGCTGCAAGAGCATCATGGCACTTTAGACAAAGCTCAATAACTTCATCACTTGCAACGGTCTGCGCATCGACTGTTCGCTCAAACAAGGTTTCCAGCTCATGAGACAGGTCACCGATCGCGGTCACCTCGGCCATGCGCGCACCGCCTTTTAAGGTATGAAGATCACGCTGGAGCTCACCAACTAACTCAAAATTGTCGCTCTCACTTTGCCATTGATGTAAAAGCTCTCCAGAGTTCGCAATCAATTCCTGGGCTTCCTCCAGAAAGATCTCTGCTAGCTCGGGATCTAATTCTGCTAAAGCCTCTCCCGCCTTTTCAGGTTCGGCATCCGCTTCGATAAACTCAGGAATA
>NZ_LWFT01000706.1:0-18796 GCF_001635105.1 Oleiphilus sp. HI0079 | reverse complement strand
TAGCATAATAACTTTCGTGCCAGCTGTTATATATAGGCCTGATTCTACTGTGCAGCGGTCGCCAAGCGGAATACCAATGCCAGCATTGGCGCCAATTAGGCTGCTTTCGCCGACAGAAATAATAATGTTTCCACCGCCAGAGAGCGTGCCCATGGTAGAGCAGCCGCCACCAAGATCCGAACCTTTGCCAACCATAACACCTGCTGAAATACGGCCTTCGACCATCGATGTGCCCTCCGTCCCTGCATTAAAGTTCACAAAGCCTTCGTGCATGATCGTCGTGCCCTCGCCAATATAAGCGCCAAGACGAACGCGTGACGTGTCAGCGATTCGCACGCCGCTCGGCACGACGTAATCCGTCATCTGAGGGAACTTGTCCACCGATTTTACTTCGAGCAATTCGCCCTGCATACGCGCCGCTAGCTGACGTTGTGGTAACTCGGCCAGATCGATGGCACCTTTGTTTGTCCAAGCAACGTTCGGAAGCAAGCCGAAGATTCCGTCCAGATTGATGCCATGAGGTTTTACTAAACGATGCGAGATTAGATGAAGTTTTAGGTACACTTCAGGAGTGCTAGATGCTGTACCGTCTTCTTCAATAATGACCAGTGCAATTGGGTTGACGGAGCCGCTTAACTTCTCTGCTTGCACTGAAACTTCGCCAAGCGAATGAGTTTCCGCAAGCTTAGCGAGCTGATCGTCACTCAGGGTGAGTGTGGTATTTTCTGTTGGTAGCTCAAGCGCGTCGCGAAGACCTTGAGCCGTTGCTGATTCAGGTTGATACAACGGCGCGGGAAAAAGTACTTCTAGCCATTCGCCGTTTGTGTTTTTAGTGCCTACGCCGAGGCCAATTGCTACTGTCATAATCAAATCACTTTATTAGTCGTATTAATTTGGGGAGTGTTACTTAGAAAAAATGGCTTCATAATTATCTGGTTTGAAGCCTAAATAGACCTCGCCACCTTTTTCGAGAAGCGGACGCTTGATCAATGATTGGTTTTGGAGCATCAGCTTTACGGCTGCGTCATTGTCTACGCCTGTTTTTTGTACATCGCTGAGATTTCTCCAAGTGGTTCCGCGTCGGTTAATCAACTCAGACCACTCGACCTTGGTCAGCCACTCTCTTAGTTTTGGCTCATCGATGGCTTGTTTTTTATAGTCGTGAAAAGTGAACGCAACGCCGCTTGTCTCTAGCCATGTCATTGCTTTCTTCATTGTGTCACAGGCTTTAATGCCATAGATTGTTATTTCGTTGGTACTCATAGTGTTTCTTAATCACAATTCTAAATTGGAGGGTTAAAGCGCTTCGATAAACCTGCGTATCCGTTTCGCCGCCTCAATACATTCATCAACTGGAGCAACCAAGGCCATGCGTACACGGTTTTCGCCGGGATTGTGGCCGTTAACCGTTCTCGATAAATATGATCCGGGTACTACCGTTACGTGCTGTTGTTGGTACAGTTTTTGAGCAAAAATGACGTCGTCAATGGGGGTTTCAGGCCAAAGATAAAAGCTCGCATCGGTTTGCTCAACTTTCATAATCGGCGAGAGGATGTTTAGCACCGCTTCAAATTTTGCACGATACTCGGTTCGGTTATCGATAACGTGCTGCTCGTCGTTCCAGGCTGCAATGCTTGCAATTTGATGATGAACGGGCATTGCACAACCATGATAGGTCCGGTATTTCAAATACTTCGCGAGGACCGTTTTGTCGCCGGCAACGAACCCAGATCGTAGGCCAGGGAGGTTGGAGCGCTTGGAGAGCGAGTGAAATACGATACAACGCTTAAAGTCGTTTCGATCCAGCTTTGCGCACGCTTCTAACAGGCCGATAGGCGCCTTGTCTTCGTTAATGTAAATCTCTGAGTAACATTCATCAGAGGCTAGGAGAAAGTCGTATTTATCGGCAAGATTGATGAGTTGCTCTAGCGTCGTCATATCAACAACTGCGCCAGTAGGATTGCCTGGACTGCACAAAAACAGGATTTGGCAGCGCTGCCATACACTCTCTGGAACAGATTCAAAATCAGGCTGGAAGCCAAACGCTTCGTCACACGGCAGTAGCTCCAAATCCGCTCCTGATAAATAGGTCGCACCCTCGTATATTTGATAAAAAGGATTTGGGCTGACTACTAAGGCATTGTCTTGATCATTGATCACGGACTGGGTAAAGGAAAAGATGGCTTCGCGAGTCCCGGCAACTGGAAGAATGTGCTGTTCCGAGTCTAGCGTGCCTTTTTTGAGCGAAAAACGCTTCGTTGCCCATTCTGAAATCGCGATGCGAAGATCCGGAATGCCCTTTGTTGATGGGTAAACCTCTACTTGGCGAATGTTATCGGTTAGCGCATCGAGAACAAACTGGGGTGCGGGATGCTTGGGCTCTCCAATAGAAAGCTTTATTGGGGATAGCTCCGGGTTTGGCGTGACTTCGCCAAGAAGCTTGCCGAGCTTTTCGAAAGGGTATGGCTGAAGTTTATCGAGAAGTGGGTTCATACTAATCCTATGCTACATCAGGCTTATGCGCCTTCCCCGGATAGTTCATCTAGTTGCTCGCAAATATCGGTCTGCAATTTTGCACATTGCTCGACATCGCTCAAGGGAAATCCGTTGTCTTGGGTAATGAAAAATACGTCTTCTACGCGTTCGCCCAATGTGGCGATTCTCGCGTTAACAAGGCTCAGATCGTGCGTGTAAAGAATCTGACCTATCCGCGCAAGTAATCCTGGCCGATCAGGAGTAACGACCTCGACGACCGTCCGATGGTTAAGCGCATCATTGCTCAGTGTCACTTCCGTAGGGAAAGAGAAGGTTTTGAGTACGCGAGGCGTGCGCCCGGTAATAATTTCCGGATAATCTTCTGGGTCATCAAGGGCTTCGCTCAATTTTTGCTTAATTTGAACAATGCGATCACTATCTTCTGAGAGTGCTACGTCATTCGCATTCGTAATAACAAAGTTGTTAATCGAAAACCCGCCGCGCGCTGAAGATATTCGAGCACTAAGCACATTAACGTTCAGTTGCTCGAGCATTGCAGTGATTGCTGCGAAGAGGTCATCGTCTGAGCGAAGATAAATCATTAGTTGGGAGAAGCCGCGGCCTGTACCATCATTTTGATCGCGGATTGCAATGACGGGAAGTGTCTTATCTTCTTGCTCAAGGATGGCTTTGCATTGCCATACGATGTCGTCAACAGCGCCTTGTAGATAGTACTCGTCGTCTAGCGAATCGACTAAGTCATTAACTTGAGAAGCCGGATAGTTGCTTTGGAATAAAGTTGAACGTACCTCTTGGCGGGTTGTGCTCACCCAGACGGTACGGCTGACTGGAGTTTCAATCCCTTTTCTTAATGCGCGTCTTGCTTCGACAAATAGCTGCTGTAGCAGACTTGCTCTCCAGGTGTTCCAAAGCTTGGGATTGGTTGCAGCAATATCACACACGGTAAGCACGTATAGATATTCCAAGTGCATGATACTTGGTATGCGTGCTGCAAACTCATAAATGATTGCTGGGTCGGCCACATCTTTCTTTTGCGCCGTCATAGACATAAGCAGGTGCTCTTCAACTAACCAAGCTGCTAATCGAGTGTCACGCTCACTATAGTGATGGCGCTTACAAAACTCGGTCACGTCGACTGCACCGAGTTCAGAGTGATCACCACCACGCCCCTTGGCAATGTCGTGATAAATACCTGCGACAAAGACTATTTCGAGTTTGGGTAGCTCACGCACAAGTGAGGCAGCAACGGGAAATGTGTCTTGATGCGCCTCATCATGCAAGCGAACAATGTTGCGGATGAGTTTTATTGTGTGTGCATCTACTGTAAATGCGTGAAACAGGTCATGCTGCATTTGCCCCACGATATTTGCGAACTCGGGTAGGTAGCGCGACAGCACGTTGTATTTAAGCATGTTGCTTAGAGTGCGATGCAGACGGTGCGGGGTCCGCAGGATCTCACGGAACATCGTCGTGTTTGCAAGATCATTTCGAAAGTGATCGTCAATTAGGTACTGATGTTCTCGGATGGATCGGATAGTGGTCGAGCGAATCCCTTTGATCTGCGGATTTTGGGCCATGATCAAAAAGATCTCGATCAATGCATATGGGGAGCGCTCAAAAACATGCTCGTCAATTGTTTCAATATAACCATTGACGGTCTGGAAGCGATTGTTTAGCGGAGTTATTTCTTCAGTTCGGTTCGGGTTGAGGTAGTATCCGTCAAAGTACTGAAGAATAAGGTCGGCGAGTTCGGCCAGAGCAAGTACCGTTCTATAGTACCTCTGCATCATTATCTCAACGCCCAGAGCCGTATCGTTATCTTTGTATCCCAGAATCTCCGCTACCTTGCGCTGGTAGTCGAAAAACATTCGGTTCTCGCTGCGAGAAGCGACCATTTGCAGTCCGTAGCGAAGAGACCATAGAAAGGTCTCGCCGGATAAAAGTAAATTGAACTCTTCGTCGGTCAAAAAGTGGTAGCGGTCTCGATCAGACTTCGCATCTGGACCGAAATGACGTTTTGTAATCCAGCCAACGGTTTGAATATCTCGCAAGGTCCCCGGTGACGCTTTGATGTTCGGCTCTAAATTGTACTCTGTTCCACTAAAACGTTTGTGTCGCTCAACCTGTTCATCAAACTTAGCCAAAAAATACTCGCGAGAGGTATAAACCTCATCTGAGTATACGCGTTTGGAAAGCTCGGCACAGAGATCGGCATGGCCAGAAATGGTCCGAGTTTCGAGTAGATTGGTAGCGATCGTCACATCAAGTTTTGCTTGTTCCACGCACTCGTCAATAGTTCGAACGCTATGCCCAATATCTAGAGACAGATCCCATAGCATCGTGATAAAGCTACTGAGTGATTCGCCAGCGTCCGCTGTGATCTCGCTTCGGGCAAGTATCAGAAGGTCAATGTCGGAATGTGGTTGCAGCTCCCCGCGACCATAGCCGCCTACCGCGATGAGAGCGTACTCAGAGCCGTCAAAGTTATAGCGCGACCAAAGGGCGCTTAGTACTTGGTCCATAAACCAGGCTTTGGTCGCGATGATTTGGCGAATGTCTTCGCCTTTGCAGTACATTGCATCAAAGCAATCGTTCGCTAGTTTTAAATAGCGCTTCGCATCCTTTGCTGGGTAGCCGGGTTCAGTAAGATCTTTATAAAGCTCGTCGAGTGAAATTCCTGAGGTTTCGATAAACGTCGCTTTCAGGTCTGGAGCTGCTGTCATTTTGTTCATGCAATTCCGAAATGCACTTTCTCTTCTTCCCTCATTGTAAGAACTTCGTAGCCATCCTTGGTTACAAGTATCGTGTGCTCCCATTGAGCGGAAAGCTTGTGATCTTTCGTGACCACTGTCCATTCGTCAGGGAGGAGCTTGCAGTGACGTTTACCCTGATTAATCATCGGCTCGATAGTAAATGTCATACCTTCTTTTAGCGCCATTCCTGTGCCTTTTTTTCCGTAGTGCATCACCTGAGGGTCTTCGTGAAAAACTGCGCCGATACCGTGACCACAATACTCTCGAACAACCGAGTAATAATTACTCTCTGCATGCTTTTGTATCACCGCGCCAATGTCACCAAGTCGCGCCCCAGGCTTTACCAGAGCAATACCTTTATACATGCACTCTTGGGTGATACGCACTAAACGCTCCGCCGCAATACTAGGCTCTCCAACGAAGAACATTTTGCTGGTGTCTCCGTGATAACCATCTTTGATGACGGTGATGTCGATGTTGATGATGTCACCGTTCTTTAGCTTTTTCTTTTCTGTTGGAATGCCATGACATATTACGTGGTTGACTGAGGTGCAGATTGATTTTGGGAAGCCTTTATAATTAAGCGGTGCCGGAATGGCGTTTTGCGTGTTGACTATATAGTCGTGGCAGATTGAATTTAGCTCTTCGGTTGTAACTCCCGCTTTGACATGCGGTTCAATCATTTCGAGCGCTTCAGCAGCAAGTTTGCCGGCAATGCGCATTTTTTCAATTTCATCAGCGTTTTTAATTGTAACTGTCATAGCGTCTCTGTTGGCGAAGTGTATGAGTGCTGGTTACATGGTTCAGCACCTTCAAAATAGGGCTGTATTCTACAGGGCCGTAGCGGGATTACAAAGTGCAATCAAACGTTATGGCGCGTAATCAGGGGTGGGGTGCGATTTTGGTTCTGAGCTTTTTCTTTAACTGGCTTTTGTTTTATGGTATAAAGCGCCCGCGAAAAACTCGCAGGAGTAGAGAGCTACTCTTTAATTTAAATCCGCACACGTTTCGTCACATTCAGCTGGGTGCTCCGACAGGGGTTGTTGAATGGGGGGCGTGGAGGTTCAACCCAATACATTTAGGAAAGTAAAATGGCAGCAGTTTCTATGCGTGACCTGCTTAAAGCAGGCGTACACTTCGGGCACCAGACTCGTTACTGGAACCCAAAAATGGACAAATACATTTTTGGCGCTCGTAACAAAATCCATATCATCAATCTTGAGCAGACGGTTCCAGCTTTCAATGAGTCTTTGGCTTTGGTCAAAAAGCTTGCTGAAAACAAGAACAAGATCTTGTTCGTAGGCACAAAGCGAGCAGCTAGCAAAATCGTAAAAGAGGAAGCTGAGCGTTCAGGTATGCCATATGTGAATCATCGTTGGTTGGGCGGCATGCTTACTAACTATAAAACGATTCGCCAGAGCATTCGTCGTTTACGCGATCTAGAGAAGCAAAAAGGTGACGGTACTTTCGAGAAGCTAACCAAGAAAGAAGTCTTAATGCGAACGCGTGAGATGGAAAAGCTTGAGCGTAGCATCGGTGGTATTAAAGAGATGGGTGGCTTGCCAGATGCGTTGGTTGTTATCGATGTCGATAATGAGCGCATTGCAATCAAAGAAGCAAACAAGCTTGGAATCCCTGTTATCGGAATTGTGGACACGAACAGTGACCCGGATGGCGTTGACTACGTTATCCCTGGTAATGACGACGCGATTCGCGCGATCCAGATTTATGCAAAAGCATTTGCAGATGCCGTAGTTGAAGGCACTGTAGCTGGTGGTGGCGAGTACGTTGAGGTAGCTGAAGAAGCTCAGGAAGCTCCAGCTGCTGAATAAGCCAGTTTGTACTGCGATACTCAAAAGACCTGCAAGTTCGCTTGCAGGTCTTTTGTAATAAAAGAATGATTCAATTTTTGTCGCGAGGCGATCGCCTCGAGACTCCAAAAAATATGCCGATGGCAAATTGATGAGGATATATAATGGCTGCAATTAGTGCCTCAATGGTAAAAGAGTTACGTGAACGTACCGGTCTTGGAATGCTGGAGTGCAAAAAAGCGCTTGCAGAGACAGGTGGTGATGTTGATAAAGCTATCGAAGAGCTTCGTAAAAAGAGTGGCATGAAGGCGGCTAAAAAAGCTGGCCGCACAGCTGCAGAAGGTGTTGTGGTGCTTCAGTCTGCTGACGACAACAAGTCAGCAATGTTGGTTGAAGTAAATTCGGAAACAGACTTTGCTGCTAAGAACGAAGATTTTCTAGCGTTTGCAAACAAGGTTGCAGCGGAAGCGTTTGCTGCCGGTACAACCGACGTTGCAGGTATGCTTGATGGTGATCGAGAGGCGTTAGTTCAAAAGATCGGTGAGAATATTTCCCCGCGTCGTGCAGTGAAGCTTGAAGGTGATGTTGTCGGTGTTTATGTTCACTCAAACAATCGCATCGGAGCAATCGTGGTATTGAATGGTGGTTCAGGTGATCTTGCAAAAGACATCGCTATGCATGCGACTGCGGTTAATCCTCGTGTCCTTCGCCCGGAAGATATGGCTGCCGACGAAGTAGAAAAAGAGAAAGAGATCATCAAGGCGCAGCCTGACATGGAAGGTAAGCCTGCTGAGATTGTTGAGAAAATGATGGGTGGCCGCATCAAGAAATTCTTGAAAGAGAATAGTATGACTGAGCAGCCGTTCGTTAAAAATCCAGAGGTTACAGTCGGGCAGCTTGCAAAAGATGCAGGTGCAGAGATTGTTTCTTTTGTTCGCCTTGAAGTAGGTGAAGGTATTGAGGTTGAAGAAACAGATTTTGCCGCTGAAGTGGCAGCGCAGCTTAAAGGCTAACTCTTCGCTCTCAGTGTTGCGAATAAAAAGAGGGGCTTTGCCGTAGCGGCTAAAAGCTCTTCTTGATACAATTCGCGCCGATGCCGTGCCTTATTTGTTAAGGTGCGGCATTCTTATATGTGGCCGCGCCAAACAAACGACTATAATGTGTCCGACAATTCTTCAGGATTAAATCTATGGCAGCTAACCTGCAACCAAAGTACAAACGCGTTCTATTAAAGCTGAGCGGTGAAGCGCTCATGGGTGAAGAGAATTTTGGTATTGATCCTAAAGTGCTTGATCGTATGGCGCTTGAAGTAGGCCAGCTAATTGGTATTGGTGTCCAAGTTGGAATGGTGATTGGCGGCGGAAACTTGTTCCGAGGTGCCGCCTTGAATGCCGCTGGGATGGATCGTGTTACTGGTGATCACATGGGTATGTTGGCGACGGTTATGAATGCGCTTGCGATGCGCGACGCACTGGAGAGATCGAATATTTCGACGCGCGTTATGTCTGCTATCCCAATGAGTGGCGTGGTAGAGCATTATGATCGTAGGACGGCAATGCGTTGGTTGAAGGGTGGTGACGTCGTTATTTTCAGTGCCGGAACCGGTAATCCATTTTTTACGACTGACTCGGCGGCATGTCTCCGTGGCATTGAGGTCGAGGCGGATGTGGTACTTAAAGCAACAAAAGTTGACGGCGTGTACGATGCCGACCCAATGAAGGTTAAGAAAGCCAAAAAGTTCGATCACCTCACGTACGATGAAGTGCTCGACCGTAAACTTGGCGTTATGGATCTAACGGCGATTTGTTTGTGTCGAGACCACAACATGCCTTTGCGTGTATTCAATATGAATAAGCCGGGAGCGCTGACATCGATTATGGTCGGTGAGCCTGAAGGAACCTTGATTGAGGCAACATCGCCGCAGCAAGAAGTAGCAGATAAAGAATAGTTATTGACAGGGGAATAAGCTGTGATTGAAGACGTTAAACAGGAAGCTGAACAGCGGATGAAAAAGAGCCTAGAGGCTCTAGGCGTAGCGTTTGCAAAGATCCGAACAGGTCGTGCGCATCCAAGTATTCTAGATGGTGTGATGGTGTCGTATTATGGTGTTGATACACCTCTTAAGCAGGTTGCGAATATCAGTGTTGAGGATGGTCGTACTTTAGCTGTCTCTGCCTGGGAAAAGCCGCTTGTTCCAGCTATCGAAAAAGCGATTATGGCTGCGAATCTAGGTTTGAATCCTTCAACTTCGGGAGATCTTGTTCGTGTGCCTATGCCAGCGCTTACCGAAGAGACGCGCCGTGATATGGCGAAGCTAGCGAAAGCAGACGCAGAGAGTGGTCGAGTTTCAATCCGAAATGCACGTCGTGATGCAAATTCATACCTGAAAGAGCTGCTAAAAGAAAAAGAGATTACTGAGGATGATCTAAAGCGTGGCGAAGATCAGATTCAAAAGCTAACCGACAGCTATGTCGCAGAAGTCGAGAAGATGCTTCAAGATAAAGAAGCGGATTTGATGAAGGTTTAACACTTTATCCTAAGGGGGGTATATTTTTCGGTGTACGCCCCTGAAAAGCAAAGCGACAATTCATGAATTCAAAAATTCCCTACACCGCATCAAACAGGCCTAAGCACGTGGCTATCATTATGGATGGCAATAACCGTTGGGCAAAAGCGCGCAGGCAAGTAGGTGTTTCTGGTCACAAGGCTGGAGTTGAGGCGGTCAGGTCGGTTGTGCAGACATGCGTTAGCGAGGGTGTTGAAGTGTTGACCCTTTTCGCCTTCAGCAGTGAGAACTGGCGTCGGCCCGCCATTGAAGTGGGTGCGCTGATGCGCTTGTTTCTGGTCGCTCTGCAGCATGAAGTTAAAAAGCTTCATAAGAATAATATTCGCTTAAGGATAATAGGCGATCGTTCGAAATTCAGCGGTCTATTGCAAGACTATATGGCCAAGGCTGAGCGTTTAACCGAATCAAATACGGGGATGACCTTAGTTGTCGCTGCAAATTACGGTGGGCAATGGGATATTGCCCAGTCGGTTAAAAGCCTTGCTCATGATGTTGCAGCGGGCACTCTGTCTGCCGACGATATCTCTGAATCGATGATTGAATCCCGTCTTTGTTTGGGCGATCTGCCTATGCCCGATTTGATGATTCGAACCGCTGGCGAGTATCGCATAAGCAATTTTATGCTTTGGCAGCTTGCTTACGCTGAATACTATTTTTCTGATTTGTACTGGCCTGACTTTAAAGAAGAGCAAATGATGGCTGCTTTGGATGCCTATAGTCAGCGGAAGCGCCGGTTCGGGCAAACTGATGAGCAGGTTTCGGGTGAGCTGGCTGATATGCCGTCAGCAGAAGATCTTAAAAACGTGGAATGGCCTGATTCCGATACCGACGGCGAGCCGCAGTAGATTTGGCTCCATAACAACGACATAAGAAGGGGAGTACATTGCTTAAGCATCGCATAATCACTGCGCTAATACTTGCGCCATTGGCGCTAGCGGGAATTTTCGGTACAGATGTACAAGGCTTTTATTGGTTTGTCGGCGCTATTGTGGCTGTCGCAGCGTGGGAATGGGCAAGGTTATCTGGCTATGAACGTCAGTCGCTCCGCGTATCATATGCGGTTTATGTAGCAATTTGGCTCATTTTTGTTCGATATATTCCAGCAACTCCAATTTTATACGTAGGACTGGCTTGGTGGTTAATTGCCATCGTTTTAGTGCTGCGCTATCCCGGTACTAGCCGCTTCTGGCGGCAGCGATCAGTGAAGCTGGGTATTGGTTTGTTGATTCTCATACCATTTTGGAAGACGATGTTGGCGCTTCGCGAGGCGCAAATGTTAGTTGATATCGACCTTGGTGTTCATTTAGTTCTTTTTTACGCATTGCTTTTGATTTGGGCTGCAGACACCGGCGCTTACTTCGCGGGTCGCGCGTTTGGAAAGGCGAAACTTGCTCCTGCAGTTTCACCTGGCAAGAGCTGGGCTGGCGCTTGGGGAGGGCTGGGTTGTACCGTCGTTCTTGCCTTGGTTGCCGCATTTTGGCTTGATTTGAGCTCTGCCTTGACCATTCAGTTAGTTGTGGTCACGGTGATCGCTGCAATCGTTTCAATATTTGGTGATTTGACAGAAAGTTTGTTCAAACGTGAAGCTGGTATAAAAGATAGTAGCAATCTCTTACCTGGGCACGGCGGTGTGCTTGATCGAATAGACAGTTTAACGGCAAGCATTCCAGTGCTTACAGCGCTTCTTTATAGCTTTTCTTGGATTGCTTGGGGTAATCCGTGAGCGCAAAAAAGCTCTCTGTACTTGGTGCTACCGGATCGATTGGTCTTAACACGCTGGATGTTGCCGCGCGGCACCCTGATAAGTATGAAGTATATGCTCTAAGTGCGCACAGTAATTGGTCCGAGCTGCTGAAGCTGAGTGTTCAGCACGCGCCCCGGTATGCTGTCGTTTCTGATATCTCCGTTGCTGACGAAGCGCTAGCAGCGTTTCGAGATAGTGGCACCCTGACTGAGCTCTTGGTTGGGCCTCACGCTCTTATTGATATTGCTTCTGCGACAGAGGTGGATATCGTTATGGCCGCGATCGTGGGCAGCGCAGGACTTGAATCAAGCTATGCGGCGGCTAGCGCTGGTAAAAAAGTGTTGCTTGCCAACAAGGAGTCGCTGGTTTTGTCTGGCTCTTTGTTTATGACTGCTATTGAAAATTCGGGTGCAACGATTCTCCCTATAGATAGTGAGCATAACGCCATCTTTCAGTGCCTTCCTTCTGATTATGCATGTGGTGCGCATCCGCGAAGTGGTGTTTCGAAGGTTCTATTAACTGCTTCGGGTGGTCCTTTTAGGGGGTATTCGAAAGAGCGGCTTGTTGACGTTACACCCGAGCAGGCTTGCGCTCACCCTAACTGGAGTATGGGGCATAAGATTTCGGTAGACTCAGCGAGCTTAATGAACAAAGGGCTTGAATTGATCGAAGCGTGTTGGTTGTTCGATTTAAGGCCGCAAAATATCGAGGTGGTGATTCATCCGCAGAGCATTATCCACTCCATGGTTCAATATCTTGATGGCTCGGTGTTGGCGCAGCTAGGTCAGCCCGATATGCGCACACCAATAGGTTATGGCTTAGCTTGGCCTGATCGAATCAATACTGGAGTCGAAGAGCTCGATTTCTTAAAAATTTCCTCGTTAGAGTTTGAGGCCCCAGATGTTGAGGCTTTTCCTTGTCTCGCTCTCGCGCGTGAAGCGTTTGAAATAGGTGGTTACGCATCGGCTTATCTTAATGCTGCAAATGAGATCGCCGTCGCGGCCTTTCTTAAAGGTAAGGTCCGGTTCACTGCAATTGCTGATATCATCGAAGACGTTATGGCAAAGGCGCCAGGCTCACTTCCTTCAACTATTAATGAAGTGCTTGAGGCGGATCGAGATGCGCGCATAATCGCTACGCAGTCGGCCCTTGGTTTCGCAATTTAGAACTCGGTAATATTGTTACGTCTATGGAAGTCCTTCAGTCAGTCCTATCCCTCATTATCACGCTCGGAATATTGGTAACAATTCATGAATTTGGCCATTTTTGGGTAGCGCGTCGCTGTGGCGTAAAAGTGCTCCGCTTTTCTGTCGGGTTTGGAAAGCCGTTATTTAGTTGGAAGGACAAGCTGGGAACGGAATATGCTGTTGCTGCTATTCCTCTTGGTGGTTACGTTAAAATGCTGGATGAGCGGGAAGGGCCAGTGCCTGACGCATTGAAAGAGCAGTCTTTTACGTCAAAGCCGGTAAGTCAGCGAATCGCCATTGCATCTGCAGGTCCAATTGCGAATTTTGTCTTCGCGATTTTTGCCTACTGGATGATGTTTGGGATTGGTTACACCACGGTACTTCCTAAGATTGGAGAGGTTATTCCAGAAAGCCCTGCCGCTATGTCGCAACTAGAAGTAGGCTCTGTGCTCGAAAGCGTGGATGGTCAGAAGGTTTACGGTTGGCGAGATGTTGTGATGTCGCTGGTTCCTCATATTGGTGATTCTGGTGTAATAGAGCTCAAGGCGCAATTCGATGGCGAAAGTAAAGACTATGCGTTGAAACTTGATAATTGGATGCGCGGCCAGGATGAAGCGGATCTTATTAGGGGTATTGGTTTGGTGCCTTATCGTCCCCCGATCTCCCCAGAAATTAGCGTTGTGACGCGCGGGGGGCCAGCGCATATGGCTGGTGTTCTTGAGGGTGATCTCGTGCGTTTTGTAGATGGAGCGGAGATCGCTGACTGGTACGATTTTGTCGAGATTGTTCAGAAGAGCGCAGGTGAGCGGCTAAGCGTTTTGGTAGAGCGGAATGCCGATTTGATTGAACTGTCTGTCGTCCCAGAGGTGGTAGAAGGGGGCGGTCGCGCTTTAGTAGGTAAAATCGGAGTAGGGGTTGCGCCTTTCGAGTACCCTAGAGAGTTAATCTCTGTAGTCAGTTACGGCCCAATCGATTCGCTTGGCCACGCTTTTTCGCAAACATGGTCTGACGTTGCAATGACCTTCGGAGCTGTAAAGAAGATGGTCGTCGGATTGATTTCTCTCGACAATCTAAGCGGTCCAATTACGATCGCGCGAGTTGCTAACCAATCCATTAGTACCGGTGCGGAAGAGTTTCTTCGCTTTTTGGCCCTGCTCAGTGTCAGTCTTGGCGTCTTGAATCTGTTACCGATACCGGTACTGGATGGCGGGCATATTTTGTTTTACCTCATCGAGGCGGTTCGTGGGAAACCGCTTTCAGAGCAAAGCCAAGTCATTGGTTTTAAGATTGGTTTATCCTTGGTTGTGATGTTGATGGCCGTAGCTTTCTATAACGATATTATGCGGCTCTGATTTCATGTCAGCATATTTAGGTGCAGTAGTTAATGTGTAACTTTTTTCGATTGCCAGCTTTGGCTTTCGCAGTGCTTTTTGGTCTCTATTCATCGCAGGTCTTGAGCGAGACTTTTCTCGTCGATGACATCCAGGTTGAAGGCTTGCAGCGGGTGTCCGCGGGTACTGTTTTTTCTAGTTTTCCTGTTTCGGTCGGCGAAGAAGTGAATCCGACAAAGTTGGCTGAGGCGAGTAGAGATCTGTTTAAAACGGGGTTGTTCACCGATATAGCGTTGTATCGTAACGATGATGATCTAATTGTTAGTCTTCAGGAAAGACCTTCTATCGCGAATATCGAGATATCGGGTAACAAGGATATTTCTGAAGAAGACTTGCTAGAAGGTCTTAAACAGGCAGGCATGTCTGAGGGTAAAGTATTTAAGCGCGTGACCTTGGAACGTCTAGAGTTAGAAATCCTTCGTTCGTATGTAACACAAGGGCGCTATAGCGCTTCCGTAGAAGCGGAGGTAGAAGAGCTGCCTCAGAACCGAGTCGATATCAATATAGAGATAGATGAGGGTGAGGTTTCTTCGATCCTACATATTAACGTGGTAGGCAATGAGGCGTTCACTGACGAAGAGCTCATTGACCTAATGGAGCTAAAAACCCCAGGTTTTTGGACGTTTATTACCAGTGATGACAAGTATAGCCGCGAGAAACTGAGTGGTGACATTGAGCGCATTCGTTCCTACTATCTTGATAGCGGTTACATCAAGTTCAATATTGAGTCTACTCAGGTCTCGATTTCTCCAGATAAACAGAACGTATTTATTACCATCAACGTTGATGAGGGGCCGTTATTTACTGTTCGTGACTTTGAGCTCAAAGGGGATTTAGTGCTTGAAAAGAGTGAGTTGGAAGAACTTGTCTTTATCAAGCCGGGAGATACATTTTCTAGAAACAAACTCACCCTTTCTGCTGAGCAAATTTCGCGTGCTTTAGGTGGCGAAGGTTACACCTACGCGAGTGTAAATCCCATTCCTGAGCCGCATGACGACAACAGTGCGAGTATTGTTTTCTATATTGATCCCGGCAAGCGAAACTACGTGCGCAGGATTAACTTTATAGGGAATACCACAACAAAAGATGCTGTACTCCGTCAAGAAATGGTTCAAATGGAAGGTGCTTCCGCGTCGACGGATCTCATAGAGGTATCCAAAACGAAACTTTCTCGCCTCGGTTACTTTGGTAATGTGTCCGTAGAGACGCCGTCTGTGCCTGGTGTCAACGATCAAATCGATGTTAACTACTCCGTTGAGGAGCAGAGCTCGGGTAATTTATCCGCAAGTCTGGGTTTTAGTCAGGGGAGCGGGCTAACTCTTGGTTTAAGCGTTTCTGAGAATAATTTTTTCGGTACAGGCAAACGCGTTTCGTTTGGTATAAACACGAGCTCCTCAGTGAAGTCAGCGAATTTCAGTTATTTGAACCCTTACTATACAGTCGACGGCGTGAGTCGCGGTTTCAGTGTTTATGCTCGCGAAACGGATTTTGATCAGTCGAATCGATCTGATTACATTCTTGATGCATCGGGCGCGTCGGTCACCTTTGGGTATCCGATTGATCCTGTTTCTCGTCTTAGCTTCGGCGTTGGTGTTTCTAACACGGCTTTAGAGGTCGGAGATCTTCCGCCACTAGAGATTCAGCGCTTCATCGATCAAAATGGTGATAACTTTAACAACTTTGATGTGACGTTAGGGTGGTCGCGAAGTACATTAAATCGCGGAATGTTTCCGACTGCTGGTTGGCGTCAGGGGCTTTCTGGTGAGATCACGGTTCCCGCAAGCGATCTGTCGTTTTATAAGCTTCGGTACAATTCGAATTTCTATGTGCCATTAAGTGAATCCCATGAGTTTGTGTTTCGTCTTCGTAATGAGTGGGCTTATGGCGGAGCATACGGAGATACAGGCGAACTGCCTTTTTACGAGCATTATTATGCTGGTGGCATAAACTCTGTGCGCGGCTATGAAAACAATTCGCTTGGTCCCAGAACAACAGAGCAGGCTGCGTTTGCCTCTTCTGACCCATTTGGTGGTAATTTGTTGTTCGAAAATAGCGCTGAGATCATTTTTCCTCTGCCGTTCATTAAAGACCAAAGCTCGATGCGTATGGCATATTTCGTTGATACCGGTAATGTGTTCGATACAAATCGCGGATATGATTTTGATTTGAACGAAATCCGTTGGTCAACCGGCGTAGCGTTGCAGTGGAACACCTTTATTGGCCCGCTTGGGTTCAGTTTTGGTAAGGCGATGAATGCCACTCCTGAAGACGAAAAGCAGTTCTTCCAGTTTTCTTTAGGGCAGCCCTTTTAACTAAGTACGAGGAATACACAATATGAAAGTCTTACAATATCTAGCGTTGGTTTTTGTGCTGGCACTTACGTCTGTTTCGGCAAATGCTGAGGTCAAAATCGGTTTGATTGACATGAGAGCAGCTCTTTTTTCTTCAAAGGCGGCGCAAGCGTATTCTGATAAGATGGTTGCAGATTATAAGCAGCAAGATCTTGAAGTACGCGCGGTAAGTGAGGCGGCCCAGAAACTGGAAATGCGTCTTCAGAATGATGCTGCGATTATGAGCGATAGCGAGCGGGCAAAGCTGGCCGCTGATCTGGAAGAGAAAGTTCAAGAGTTTCGCTATCTGAAAACAAAGCTGGATAAAGCATTAGCGGAGAAGCGACAAGAGTTCTTGGAACAGTC
This sequence comes from Oleiphilus sp. HI0079, assembly GCF_001635105.1. Taxonomy (NCBI): domain Bacteria; kingdom Pseudomonadati; phylum Pseudomonadota; class Gammaproteobacteria; order Oceanospirillales; family Oleiphilaceae; genus Oleiphilus; species Oleiphilus sp. HI0079. The sequence goes on along the minus strand of NZ_LWFT01000706.1, from coordinate 2,152 downwards.
TCGGCCTAATTTGGATACAGTAATCCAGAAATTGGTTGAAAAGGAATCGTTAGATTTGATTCTCCCAAGAGAAGCTGCGCTCTACGCGGCGCCTGGTATGGACTACACTTCTCAGATCATTGAAATGCTTGATGCATTAAAATAGTTTTCGGATTTTCGCGAATGCTTGATAGACGTTTTTTGCTCGGTGATCTTGCCGAGAAGATTGGCGCGCAATTGAAGGGCGATGCTGACATTTCAGTCGCTGGATTGGCAACCATTCAAGAAGCTGGAGAGGGGCATTTAACCTTTATTGCAAACCCAGCGTATAAAAAGTATCTAGGTGAGACTAAGGCTTCTGCAGTGATACTTTCGCCCAAGCTTTCTGAAGTGTTTAGCGGGAATTGCTTGATACATGATAATCCCTATTTAGCATATGCAAAACTTAGCGCTCTGTGGGACCCGGTTGTGGATTTCCAGCCTTCTATTTCTGAAGAGGCTTCGATTCATGAATCAGTCGTCATCGGAGAGGGCGTTTTCATTGCGCCAGGTGTCCGATTGAGTGCAGGCGCAGTGATCGGTGATAACGTGTATCTCGGCGAAAATGTCGTCATCGGTGCTGATTCTATTATCGGCAACAAAACGCGTATTTATCCTAGTGTGACGATCTATCACGGTGTCGTGGTTGGAGAGGGCTGCACGATTCAGTCAGGCTGCGTGCTTGGGTCCGACGGTTTTGGATTTGCCCCTGCTGACAAAGGTTGGCAGAGAATTAGTCAGCTTGGTGGTGTGACGATTGGTAATTCTGTGGAGATTGGTGCGAATACAACCATTGATCGCGGTGCGCTCGATAATACTGTTATTCATGACGGAGTGATTTTAGACAATCAGATTCAGATTGCGCATAACGTCGTGATCGGAGAGAACACCGCTATCGCGGCGTGCAGTGCTATAGCGGGTTCAACCACTCTAGGTAAAAATTGTGTTGTAGGAGGGGCGAGCGGCATCGCCGGCCATCTAGAGATCACTGATGGTGTTCATATTACTGCAATGACGATGGTTATAAAGAGCTTACCCGAGCCAGGAGTTTATTCGTCTGGTACCGGTGTTCAGTCGAACAAGGACTGGAAAAAGAGCATTGCTCGACTTCGAAGATTAGACAATACCGAGGCTCGTCTTCGAGAGCTCGAGAGGCAGTTTAAGTCTATTAATTCTAGCCAAGACGAATAAGAGGTGGTTGTGGAAAATACAGTGCGCACGATGGATATCAAAGAGATTCATGAGTATCTCCCTCACCGTCATCCCTTTCTTTTTGTGGATAGAGTGACGTCTGTCGAGGCAAATAAAAGCATCACGGGATACAAAAATGTTTCGATCAATGAGGCATTCTTTCAGGGGCACTTTCCTGATATGCCCATCTTGCCTGGAGTTTATATTCTTGAAGCGCTTGCACAAATAAGCGGAATTCTTGGGTTTGTCACTACAGACAAAAAGCCGAGTGAAAATCTAGTGCACTACTTTGCAGGCTCGAACAAGGTTCGTTTTAAGCGGCCCGTTGTCCCTGGCGATCAGCTCAGACTCGAATCGAACATACTTTCAGCTAAACACAATATTTGGAAGTTTGACTGTCGTGCTTTAGTCGATGAAGAAGTGGTGTGCGTTGCTGAGATTATGACGGCAGAGCGGGAGAGATAAGATGATTCACCCGACTGCTATTGTCGATCCAAAAGCCCAGCTTGGGTCAGATGTGAGTGTAGGGGCTTACACGGTCATTGGGCCTAACGTCGTTATCGGCGATGGTTGTGACATACGCTCGCATGTTGTGATCAATGGCCCGACAACCATCGGAAAAAACAATACGATTTACCAGTTTGCGAGTGTCGGCGAAGAGTGCCAAGACAAGAAGTATGCGGGTGAAGACACACGATTAACCATGGGTGACAACAATATCGTCCGTGAAGGCTGCACGATCCATCGCGGAACCGTCCAGGATGAGGGTCTTACATCAATTGGTAGTGATAATCTGTTTATGGCGTATGTGCACATCGCGCATGATTGCCGTATTGGTAGTCATTGCATCTTTGCAAATACTGCGACCGTCGCTGGACATGTGTATGTTGATGATTTTGTCATCCTCGGTGGCGGAACGATGGTACACCAGTTTTGTAAAGTG
>NZ_LWFT01000705.1:0-961 GCF_001635105.1 Oleiphilus sp. HI0079 | reverse complement strand
TAAACGTATGAAAAAACTCTTCCTGAGATCTCTCTTTTCCAGCAAAGAATTGAATATCGTCTATCAAAAGCACATCTACAGAACGGTAGTACTTCTTAAACTTGGCAATATCGTTTCGCTGTAATGCCTTAACCATATCCGCTACAAAACGTTCTGAATGTAAGTACACGATCCTCGCTTTTGGATTACGTGCTTTGATCTCATTGCCAACCGCATGCATCAAGTGCGTTTTACCTAGACCAACGTCGCCATATAAAAACAACGGGTTATACGATGCTCCAGGCTTATCTGCAACTTGTACCGCCGCCGCCCTCGCCAACTGGTTAGATTTACCTTCGACGAAGGTATCGAACGTAAATTTGTCATTTAGTGCACTTTTATGCTCTACAACGCCAGTTTCTTTATTGTCCGACGAAGAGGCATCTTTACTTACATGCAGCGCCCGGTTGTTCTCTTTAAAAGAGGAACTCGTCCGCTCAGAGGTGGTTCGCGATTGGCTTACATCGGATATCTGACTAATTCGTGAATTCTTAATTGCGTGTCTATCAGCTTCGATTACCGAACCTTGTGATGCGTTATCTGTAGAACTTGCTTTAGGCGCATGCCCTATTGAGACCCTGACCGGTAAGGATTTACCAGAGAGTTCTACCACCAAATCACCAATACGTTTGCGATAATGATCGTTAACAAAATCGAGGACAAAACGGTTTGGCGCAAATAGGGAGAAAACATCATCGACGATCGCTGCTTGTAATGGTTTCAACCACATATTGAATTTTTGCGCGGACTCCTCCTGTTCTAAACGAGCCAGGCAATTATCCCAAACTGATTCAAGCATTCGCTAACCATATTAGTTATTACGTTCGATATAAAACCTCGTCAATCTACTTAAATAACATCGGGCACTTTGAACAAAGCACGCTATCTAAACGACCAGGAATTTGAGTACTCGAAAACAAGA
>NZ_LWFT01000704.1:0-1911 GCF_001635105.1 Oleiphilus sp. HI0079 | reverse complement strand
CGATAAAGTGAATGATGACCACAAGCCCGTTATGATTACGCGTCAGAACGGTAAGCCTGCCGTAGTAATGAGCTTAGAAGACTTCCAAGCTTACGAAGAGACCGCTTATTTAATGGCAAGCCCTAAAAACGCAGAACGTTTAAACCAAGCAATTGCTGAAATCGAAGGCGGCAAAGCGAAGCAACACGGGCTAATTGAAGAGTGATTTTATCTTGGGCTGAAACAGCTTGGGAAGACTACTTGTATTGGCAAAAAACCGATAAGAAAACTCTCAAGCGCATTAACACCTTAATTAAAGACATTAAACGCCAACCATTCGAAGGGCTGGGCGACCCAGAGCCCCTTAAGCATAACTGGTCAGGCTATTGGTCTCGCAGAATCGACAGAGAGCACCGGCTGGTTTACAAGGTTACAGCAACCGAAGTAATTATTGCTCAGGCTCGTTACCACTATTAAGCTGAGGTTTTAAACGTTCCTCGACAACATTAGTATCAGGCACCCATTGAGCCACAAGACTTTTAGCTTCATTACTCGCTACCTCTCACAAAAATAAATGCGCCCCCCTTTTTCTCCCCAAACAACCCTAATTGCAAAAGGGTAGCAATGAAGGCAAGCAAGCACGATACGCAGATTGTATGGAGTACTATAAGTTCCTAAGATATATTCGAACCTCAGCCAAAAAAAGGAAGCAAAAAAAGCATGGAGCAAAACGCACGCTGGAGCCGACCGGCACTTGTAAGTTTCTTACTTGATATCAAAAGTGACTCAAAAGCTAGATTCAGATTGGGAGCATGCGTAACAATCCTAGCTCTTCTTTGGATTAGTGAAGACTTCATGTCAGCACTGATCTTAGCGGCTTACGCTGCTCTTATTCTTGGTTCAGTCGCCCTTGCCTGTGATCTGGTTTTTATGCTGAAAAAATACTTAAACGTCAGTGCGTTTACGCTTTCTTTTCTGGCCACTTACTTAATTATCACGCTAGGGTCAGCGCTGATCATTGATCGACCTAAGGCGGTTATCCTTCTATTGCTGCCATCTATATTGGTCGCAAACTTAGTTGGCAGTCGTGTTCCAAAGAACGGAAGAACGCTCAACAAAGCGGCTGAGGAGGTTGAAGGAGGCGAGTAGGTAAAAAATAAATGCGTCCCCTTTTTTTCAATGCGTCCCCTTTTTTTCCTGTTACATGGTCAACGCTAAATAGACGAGCCGCAAAAATTGGAATTTAGAGATTATGGAAGAACCAAACTACGCCAATTACAGCCAGAGCGAGCTGTTATACGCTTATGACCACATTGACCGTCAAAAGCACCCCGAACGCTTTGAGCAGATAAAGCTGCATCTCTCCAAATTTGACGAATCTGAAAATAGTGATGAAGAAGACAGCACAATCGACGATCTACAGGGAAAGCCTGGGAAGTTCCAAATCACTCTCTATAGCAAAGCGGCTATTTCAATAAGAGTTGTTTTAGCCTTACTATCAATCCCATTTTTTTATGAGGTCTATTTAAATATAACGTCAGGGGTCGCATATTCAAAACGCCCTTTGAACACCCCCTATTCTATTGATGCGTCAGCTTTCGACTTTTGGCTGCAAACATCGAGAGAATTTGCTATTGGTTTCCTGTTTCTGTGGGTTGCATTTGTCGTGATCAAAACCAAGAAGGACGAAATCGAAACGGCCAAGACTACGGGCGCTAAGGCGTATCAAAAATAAATGCGTCCCCTTTTTTCCCTTCACGCCATTTAAGCAACGGTAAACCGATTATCTGGGTATCACTTCAAATGGGGCATTCGAACCCGAATATGACGACAAGTCGGTATGCGAGGTGGATATCATGAAGCAAAGAAAACTGAACCCTAAGACACTATGCCCACCTCCAAAAAGTAGTTACAACAACACGCGTAAAAAGG
>NZ_LWFT01000703.1:0-775 GCF_001635105.1 Oleiphilus sp. HI0079 | reverse complement strand
CAATCGGGCATGAGGTCGCACATTTTATTGTGTTTCAGTTGTACGGGCGCAACGTCCGTCCGCATGGAAAAGAGTGGCAGTCGGTAATGAGCGAGGTGCTACGACAGAAACCTGAAGTGACTCATCAATATGATACGAAGCCGGCTCGGCGCTTGAAACGCTATGAATATGGTTGTGCCTGCCGTGGACGAGTACACGAGCTTACATCAATACGACACAAGAAAGTGATCAATCAGCAAGCAAGGTATTTATGCCGTCATTGTCACAGCCCAATTGCGGCTAGAGCGGAAGCGCCCACCAAACAAATACAAAAAAACCGCTGAAGATCAGCGGTTTTTTCTGAGTATACGGCGCTTACTTTTCCAAATACTGGAGCTTGTCTGGAACTCCATCCCATTCTTTCGCGTCTGGGAGAGGATCTTTCTGCTCAGTGATGTTTGGCCAGGTTTGGCAAAGATCAGCATTGAGCTCTATATATTGAACTTGATCTGCAGGTAGCTCGTCTTCTGAGAAAATGGCGTTGGCAGGACATTCTGGCTCACACAACGCGCAGTCTATGCACTCATCTGGATCGATAACCAAAAAGTTCGGCCCCTCATAAAAACAGTCTACAGGGCATACTTCAACACAGTCGGTGTACTTGCACTTAACACAGTTATCGGTCACTACAAAAGTCATGGGCGTATCTAACCTTGATTATTAAAAACGTTGCGCGAACTAAAATTATTGTGGCTTCTCGCGAAGCTTTGCAATTCTAGCGATGCACTTATGTTGG
>NZ_LWFT01000702.1:0-1527 GCF_001635105.1 Oleiphilus sp. HI0079 | reverse complement strand
AGCAAGCTAGATCTGTTACCGCTCGACTTGCATGTGTTAAGCCTGCCGCCAGCGTTCAATCTGAGCCATGATCAAACTCTTCAGTTTAATCTCTCAAGTGATTCCAAAAGGAATCTAAATTTTGCTCAAGTAAAACTACTGTATAAAACAATTACTGTTTACAATAAATGAATTCACAGAACGTTGACTTGATAATCTCTTAATAGCTAGAAACTCCTAAGAACTTCAAAGCTTTAACGTGACATCATCTCAGTCAGCGCCCACACGAATTGCTTGGTTAATTTTTAAAGATCGGTGCTTGATGAACTGCTTCGTTCCCTCAAGCGAGGCGCGTATTCTACAGAGCCTCACATTCTTGTCAACGACTTTTTTGAAGTTTCTGATTTATTTTTTGAAGCCAACAAATCAGCGAAAAGTTATCAACAAAACCAGGTACTTATATAGCCTATATTTCCGCTAACCCGGCTCGTCTTCGCTTTTCGTTCAACCCTTGCGGGCTGTCTCTCAAAGCGAGCGCGCATTATAAATATCCTGACCTTGCGGTCAACACCTTTTTTATAAAAAATCGAGTTTCAACGCGCAACGACTACTTAATAACCACCCGAGCAATTTTCTTCTTGCCTGCCTGCACCACAAAGCGCCCACTGACCCGAAGCTTTAGTGTCGCCTCAACCGGCTTGCCGTCAACATAGACTGCACCGCGCCCAAGCACATCTTTAGCAGCTGCACCATTCTTCACCAAACCCGCCAAGCGCAACACTGCAGATATAGGCAGCTCCTCCTGCGAATCCGCATCAACCACAACCTCCTCAAGATTCTCCGGAATCTCACCAAGAGCAACCTGATTGCCCACTCCTTTGTGCGCACTGGCAGCAGCTTCAGCCCCATGAAAGCGTTCTATGATTTCACGAGCAAATATATCTTTGACCTCTTGAGGGTTACGCCCAGCATCGACAGACGCCTTTAACTCAGAAACCTCAGTCATATCCTTAAAACTTAGCAGCTCAAAATATCGCCAAATCAATGCGTCAGGCATCGACAATAACTTTGTGTACATCTGCCCAGGCGCATCATTTACCCCAACATAGTTGTGCAAAGACTTAGACATCTTCTGCACACCATCCAATCCCTCTAGAAGCGGCATCGTTACAATATTCTGAGGGGGCTGTCCGGCGCTTTTCTGCAAAGTACGCCCCATAAGAAGATTAAACTTCTGATCAGTCCCCCCCAATTCCACATCTGCACACATCGCTACGGAGTCATAACCTTGAACGAGAGGATATAAAAACTCATGGATAGCAATTGACTGCTCCCCCTTAAAACGCTTACTGAAGTCATCACGTTCCAACATCCGCGCAACAGTATATTGCCCAGCCAAGCGAATCATATCGCCCGCACTCATTTTGCTCATCCATTCCGAGTTAAACATCACTGTGGTTTTCTCAGGATCTAGAATCTTAAACACCTGCTCTTTATAAGTCTGAGCATTCTCCATTACTTGCTCAGCCGTTAATGGCGGACGCGTTG
>NZ_LWFT01000701.1:0-1491 GCF_001635105.1 Oleiphilus sp. HI0079 | reverse complement strand
GCTTGAACAAATCACCGATAACATCGTTTCTGTCTCTGGCGCGATCGGTAAGCCGCCAACCGACTCCTACAAAGTATCAGCAACCTATCCTGACGGGTTCAAATGCACCGTTACATTCTTGCTCGCAGGCATCGAGGCAACCGCCAAGGCGCAAGCAGTGGCTGAAGCAATACTCACCAAAACATCCAGAATGATCGAAGCGAAAGGCTTAAAACCCTATTCGGAAACGTCGATAGAGCTACTCGGTTCCGAGGCGACGTACGGCCCACGACCCAATGCTGAACGCTGTCGCGAAATCGTCGTAAAGATTTCAGTCGCTAGCCCGGATAAAAAGTCATTAGTGCTTTTCTCCAAAGAGATCGCCCAAGCGGCGACGGGAATGGCACCTGGCATTACAGGCATCGTCGGCGGACGTCCAACGGTCTGGCCAAAAATTCGATTATTCTCATGCTTGATCCCCAAATCAGATGTGCCAATGAGCGTCATCTGCGCTGATGAGACGCTGCCCGTCGATCATGAGTTTGATCAAGATCTGACAAACTTCGCGGCAATCACGCCATCAACGCAGCTAAGTTCTTCTGCGGCATTAGACGAGCCCTGTACTGAGACTGTACCGCTCATTCAACTCGCATACGCTCGAAGTGGCGACAAAGGCAATCATTCCAACATCGGGGTGATCGCGCGTAAACCAGAGTACCTTCCATTTATTCAAGCGGCCCTGTCAGAGCAAGCCGTCACAGCCTTTATGCAGCATACGCTGGATAAAGACACTGGCAAAGTACGCGGCTGGGCAATGCCAGGCTTTGACGCAATGAATTTCCTTTTGGAAAACAGTCTTGGCGGAGGCGGCGTCGCAAGCCTGCGTATTGACCCGCAAGGCAAGGCTTTTGCACAGCAGCTGCTTGAGTTCCCGATTCCAATCTCTGCCAAGCTAGCCGGTGAACTTTGTCGCTAGATCAAACGCATTTGAAGTAATGAGGACAAGAAAGAATGTCTGGTTATCAGTCAGTTTTGAAAGAAGGTCTTTTTGAAGGCAAAACCATCATCGTCACAGGCGGTGGAAGTGGCATTGGTCGCTGCACCGCACATGAGCTGGCAAGCCTCGGCGCCCATGTCGCCCTCGTTGGCAGAAAGATCGAAAAGCTCGAAGCCGTGAAAGCAGAAATTGAAGAAGACGGCGGCTCAGCCGAGGCACATGCGTGCGATATCCGAGATGAGGACGCGGTAAAAACATGTGTGAAAGCGATTAAACAGAACAACCCTGCCATTCATGGCTTGGTTAACAATGCAGGCGGGCAATTCCCCTCCCCGCTGACCGGCATTAACCAAAAAGGTTGGGAAACGGTGGTACGCACTAACCTAACCGGCGGTTTTCTCATGGCGAAAGAGGTCTATCTTGCAAGCATGAGTAAACATGGCGGCTCGATCGTCAACATTGTGGCTGATATGTGGGGCGGCATGCCGAATATGGGACACTCCGGCGCTGCACGT
>NZ_LWFT01000700.1:0-3017 GCF_001635105.1 Oleiphilus sp. HI0079 | reverse complement strand
CGCGCCAAACACCATAATGAGACCGTGCAAAGTCGTCATCTGGTTAAAGAAATCCGGCTCCACTAATTGCAAACCAGGTTGAAACAACTCAGCTCTTATCGTAAGGGCCATACAGCCGCCAACAAGAAACATTGCGAAACTGAACCACAGATACATCGAACCGATGTCTTTATGGTTAGTCGTAAACAGCCAACGAGCTATGCCTTTTGCAGGGCCGTGATGCTCATGCTCTTCGTGCGTAGGATTATCAATTACCGCGCTCATAAGCCCTCCTTATTTATTTTTATAATCGACGATGTCTTTAGCGGAAATATTGTCGCCAGTATCATTACCCCAAGCATTTCGCTCATAGGTAATTACCGCAGCAAGATCCACTTCACTAAGCTGAGCGCCGTAAGCCTGCATGGCAGAGCCTGGCACACCATCTACGACCACTTCGATATGCTTATCCAGCAGCTTGGTAGCAATTTCACTACCTGCAAGCGCTGGAAACGCTGGAGGAATGCCTTGACCGTTCGCCTGATGGCACGCAGCGCAGTTAGTCGCATAGACCTTTTCACCGCGCTCCATTTGCTCCTCTAGGGTAAAGGTTAGCTTGGCGAGTTCGGCAGCGGCTTTCGCCTCTTCCTGCTTCTTCACGAGCCATTCGTCGTATTCAGCTTGCTCTACAGCGCGCACAACAACCGGCATAAAGCCGTGATCCTTACCGCACAGTTCGGTACATTGCCCACGGTAAACACCAGGTTCATTGATGCGCGTCCAGCTTTCATTAATGAAACCAGGGATAGCATCTTTCTTTACTGCGAAATCAGGAATCCACCAGGAGTGGATCACGTCGTTTGCTGTAATCAAAAAACGAATCTTTTTACCCACTGGCACAACAAGCTCGTTATCGACTTCTAGGAGATAGTTTTCGTTTTTCTCTTTGGCGTTATAGATCTCTTCTTTTGGGGTCGATAGATTACTAAAGAAGTCGACGCCTTCACCCAGATACTCATAGCGCCACTTCCATTGATAGCCGGTGATTTTGATATCAACATCAGCATCAGAAGTGTCGTACATTTCAATTAAGGTTTTCGTGGCGGGAATCGCCATGACAATAAGGATGATCGCTGGCACGATGGTCCAGATAATCTCGATGGTGGTGTTCTCATGAAAATTTGAGGCTACCGCACCTTTGCTCTTACGGTGCTTAAAAATCGAATAGAACATCACCCCAAAAACCAAGACGCCTATCACAACACATATCCAGAAAATGGTCATGTGTAGGTCATAGACCGAGTGACTAACATCAGTCACCCCTCGAGGCATATTCAATCCATATTCTGCGCTAACATCCGCTGCATAAATTGCAGACAGCAGCAGACTCAGCACCATAACTAGGCGTGATCGCATTACGGGTCTCCACAGATTATTATTTTTGTTCCTGTGAGGCTTCCTACTACTGATTACTGCTTAAAAGAAGCTCAAGTAACAGTGACTTTATTTTTCTTGTGCCTAGTGAGTATAGCGATGAATTTTTTAGGTACGCAATGCTTTTTTTGGCTTTTTTATAACCAGCGCAGATTTTATTCAACTGCACCAAAATAGGTCGGCTAGCTAAACTAGTGGATAGACTTTGGATCGAGAATTTTCACAGCCGCAACATCGTCTTCAGCGCCGGCCTCTTCGAACTGATTAACGCGCGTTTGAATTTCACTTGAAACAACATTAGCCACCTGCTCTTCAGTAAAGTCGCACGACACACATTCACGCAAGCTTTTACCTTCTTTCTCGAAAGTAACAAGTCTATCCATCTCACCACAACGCGGGCAAACCGCCCCCGCAATAAATCGTTTAGCCGAACTATCTGCCATGTTAGACACCCATTTGCTTTAACAATGCTTCAGAGCTGGGCATTCTACCTCGAAACGACCTAAACATCTCTCCGATATCACCCGCACCACCACGCTCAAGAATCTGATTCTTAAACCGCGCACCCGTCTCTGCATTAAAAACACCTTCTTCCTCAAAAGCAGAAAACGCGTCGGCCGACAACACCTCCGCCCACTTATAACTGTAATAACCCGCGGCGTATCCGCCAGCAAAAATATGAGAGAAGGCATTTGCAAAACGCGCATAGTCTGGAACGGGAACAACAGACACCTCTTTCTGGACCTCCTCAAGACAAGATTGGATATCCGTTTTCTGACTTTGATATTGATGGTGTAAACGAAAGTCAAACAAGCCGAACTCTATTTGCCGAAGTGTTTGCATGCCAGACAAAAAGGTCTTAGCACTCAAGAGTTTCTCAATCATGATCTCAGGTAGCGCCTCACCGGTTTCAACATGACTGGAAAGAAATGCCAACGCCTCTCGCTGCCAACACCAATTCTCTAAAAACTGACTGGGCAGCTCCACTGCGTCCCATGGCACACCCGAAATACCCGACACTTCCGGATAGGCAACTGCCGTCAAACAATGGTGCAGAGCATGCCCAAACTCATGAAACAGCGTCACCATCTCAGAGTGTGTTAACAAACTCGGTTTATCTTCCGTTGGAGACGAGAAGTTGCATACAAGAAAAGCGACCGGACGAATCACACTATCGTCACTGAACAGCGTCAACTTATGGCAAGGCGCAACCCAAGCCCCGCCGCGCTTACCCTCGCGAGAATACAAATCCATATAAATATAGGCCTGCTCTTTGCCGTCTTTTTCAATACAAAAGCAGCGTGCATCAGGCACAGGTAAATCTACTCCATTAACTTCTTTCAATTGCACGCCGAACAGCCGACCTGCAACCTCAAACAAGCCGCTCAAAACAACAGGCAAAGGAAAATAGGGGCGAATCTCCTCCTGATCCAAATCAAACTGCTCCTTGCGCAACGATTCAGAAACAAAAGGCACATCCCAAGCCTCAAGACGACACAGCCCAAAGTGGTCTTTTGCGTAATCTGTAAGCGACTGCATCTCTCTTTTCGCCAAAGGCTTGGCTTTAGCGAAAAGCTCTTCTAGAAAATTCAGCACCTGCTCAG
>NZ_LWFT01000699.1:0-880 GCF_001635105.1 Oleiphilus sp. HI0079 | reverse complement strand
GGTGCGGTAATCAAAGCTGCCCTAAGTCGTCAGCGAGAGTATTTGGCGGATGCCTCTGCGGTTCAGTTCACAAGAAACCCAGAGGGCATTGCTGGTGCGCTTCGTATTATCGGTGGTCATGGGCCTCGATCGCGAGTTGATAACCCGCATGCCTATGAGTTAGGGCACATCTTCTTTTGTAATGCGTTCCACAGCAAAGTCTTTGCAACCCACCCGCCACTGGACCAGCGTATTGAGCGCTTGATGCCAAATTGGAATGGCCGTTACTTGGAATCTACTGCAGATGCAGAACTGCGGCACGAGGGTGCAATGGGCTTCGCTTCAGGTGCGCAGAGCGCTTCATCAAGCGAAGTCGAGCCAGCCACGAATAGCATCGATTATTCGCCAGTAAGCAAAAGTAGTGACGGTTCATTGGAAGGTGTTCACCACGAAGACAGCCTCACTTTCGAAGATGAGCCAAAGCGAGAACAAGATATAAAGCCGCTTCTGCAGCTAGTGCATGGCGCAAGTGATGCGCAGGCTGTGTTTTTTGCCTTTATCGGGCATGACTCGGTAACGACGGGTGCGTGGAATGAGCATCTCAGCGAATTGAGCTTGTCTCAGCAGCTAGACTTGCTTAGAGCGGCGATTCCGGCACTTAAGAATCTGGATAAAACAAATTATGCAGGGTTTCGACAAACCTTTATGGATGCAGTAAGTCGGGATAAGAAGCGCAGTCTCAAAGAATGGCTCGCCTACGAGCTGTTCAGAAACCCCTGCGATATTCATTTTGGGTATGCAAAAGCGCCCACCTTGAAGTATCGCAATCTGCAAAGCATTTCGGGCTTTTATAAAATTGTTCTCGCAAAATTTTTGGCTATGGGGACGCAAGGTAGCCAAC
>NZ_LWFT01000698.1:0-648 GCF_001635105.1 Oleiphilus sp. HI0079 | reverse complement strand
CGCCTTCTTTGACGGTAAAGCTGTGCCAATTCTCAACTGGCTTTGTTGGCTCAGCTGGCGGCTTTACTTCATCGTGTAGAGCAGCAATCGATGAGCTCGGCACGTCGCTAATTTCAAGCTGCACCGTCGTGCTCTTGTTGGCGTTTACTTTGCTGCTCGGGCTGATAAGCAGAACCAATGTCAGGAGAGCGCCAACAGTGCCGGCAGCAAGCATGTGGGTTTTAGGAAATGCGTGAACCAAAATTTTGCCTTAATTCAGTAACTAAACGGAGTGTTATAACAATATTTCTAAGTATAGAGCTCTTCGCGCACTCCGCAAAGAGGAAGTGCTGAAAGGAGGCTTACATCACGATTAAAATTGGTATAATGCCGCACTTTTTATGATTGAGAGCGTTTTATAAGCCCGAGAGGCGCATTGTAAGCGTTAAAGAGGGCTTGGAGAAGAGTTGATGGTAAGTGTAGAAGAGCAACTTGCGCTAATTAAGCGTGGTGCGGATGAGTTGATCGTCGAAGAGGAATTGGTCGAAAAATTAAAGGCTGGGAAAAGGCTTCGTGTAAAGGCGGGGTTTGATCCAACGGCTCCTGATTTGCATCTTGGTCATACCGTTCTCATTAATAAGCTGAAGCAGTTTCAGGATTTGGGGCACG
>NZ_LWFT01000697.1:0-1017 GCF_001635105.1 Oleiphilus sp. HI0079 | reverse complement strand
GCGTGCTAACGCGCTGCGAGACAGCCGTATGAAGCACGCCATCTCTCTTGAGGAAACGGTAGCAGAACAGCTTCAAATGATGTCAATGCAGAACGTCCGCTTTGTTACGCAAATCGATCAACATGAAGAGCGTAATGCGAATATCCACGGCATTGATGACATTGAGTTTTTGATCAGCACCAATCCCGGCCAGCCGCCACGCGCATTGGGCAAAATCGCATCCGGCGGTGAGCTTTCGAGAATAAGCTTGGCGATACAAGTGGTGTTGGCACAACGTTCAGCCGTTCCGAGCATGATTTTCGATGAAGTCGATGTCGGAATTGGAGGCAGCACTGCCGAGGTTGTTGGACGACTATTAAAAGAGCTCGGCAAGAATGGTCAAGTCATGTGCATTACGCACCAGGCACAGGTCGCCTCTCAGGGAGAGCATCACCTGCGCATCAGCAAATCGATCATGGATGGCACAATGCATTCATCGGTCGACCCTCNCAATGATGAGGAGCGCACGGAAGAAGTGGCCAGAATGCTTGGCGGGATTGATATAACGGATCAAACGAAAGCGCATGCGCGCGAGATGTTAAAGCTCACATAAGCAACGGATCTAAAACAGCTCGCGATAGCATTGCTATCTTAACGTTTCTTTTTAACGTATAGCGTCAGGCTATGATCAACGAGCTCAAAACCGTGTTCTGCGGCTATTTCATGCTGACGCCGTTCGATAATCTCGTCATAAAACTCGACCACCTCTCCGCTTTCGGTATCGACCATATGATCGTGATGCTCTTCGCTCGCCAGCTCGAATACGGCATGGCCACCCTCAAAATTATTGCGCTGAACAAGACCTGCAGCCTCAAATTGAGTGAGTACACGATAAACCGTCGCCAAACCGACGTCATCTCCCGACTCTAGCAGTGCTTTGTATACATCCTCTGCGCTCATGTGCTGACCATCCGACGCTTCGAGCAGCCCCAACACTTTTAGACGCGGAACCGTCACCTTTAAACCAGCTTTTTTTAG
>NZ_LWFT01000696.1:0-943 GCF_001635105.1 Oleiphilus sp. HI0079 | reverse complement strand
CCACGGATTCGTTGTATACAAAGAGGGGTGTGGAGATTGGCTCCCCGAGCTGTGCTCGAACTAGGCAAAGTCATCGAGTTTGCCACGGATTCGTTGTATACAAAGAGGGGTGTTGAGATTGGCTCCCCGAGCTGGGCTCGAACCAGCGACCCACGGATTAACAGTCCGTTGCTCTACCAACTGAGCTATCGGGGAATCTCAAAAGAGGCGCGTATCTTAATTAGCTAGCGCGCCTTGGTCAAGTGCTTATCCAAGAACTTTCTTAATTCTTGCAACGGCTGCTTCTAAGGTCTCCATGCTGGTAGCGAAACTTAGTCTCATGCAGCCCTCTGACCCAAATGCAGAGCCTGGGACTAGCGCAACACCAGCTTCTGATAGCAGCAGCTCAGCAAGTTCGACGTCGTTTTTGGCACTGCTTTGAGCGATCGCGTCGCTAAAGTCTGGAAACACATAAAACGTACCGTCACCAGGCAAGCACTTAACGCCACTTATTGAGTTGAGCGCTTCCACTAGGAAGTCGTGACGCTTTTTAAATTCTACCACCATGTCGGCTACACATTTTTGGTCTCCAGTGAGCGCTGCTGTGGCGGCTGCTTGAGAAATGGAGGCTGGGTTAGAGGTGCTTTGCGACTGAATCTTCTTCATTGCGCCGATTACCTTAGCGGGTCCTGCTGCATACCCTATACGCCAACCCGTCATGCTATAAGCCTTTGAAACCCCGTTTAGGACAAATGTTCGATCATAGAGCTCAGGACAAACATTTAATATGTTGTTGAATCCTTCGTCGGTCCAAAGAATATGCTCGTACATGTCATCTGTTGCAATCATGACGTGCGGGTGCTGTAACAATACGTCAGCGATCTCTTTGAGCTCTTGACGTGTGTAAGCCATGCCAGTCGGATTAGACGGGCTATTGATAACAAACAGTTTTGTCTTGTCTGTG
>NZ_LWFT01000695.1:0-19274 GCF_001635105.1 Oleiphilus sp. HI0079 | reverse complement strand
TTGATAGTAGGCATTTTAGTCGCGGTGCTAATTTCCTATTTGATCGTAAAACCCCTTGGTGAGGCGGTTCACGCGATGAATGAAATTGCGGAAGGTGATGGAGATTTAACGAAACGAATTTCCGAGAAGGGCAATAATGAAGTGACAGATCTAGCCATTGCGTTTAATAAATTTGCTGAACGAATAAGAGGGCTAGTTAGTCATGTTGCAGGAACAACGACAAAATTAAATTCAGCTTCAAATGATATGGCTAGCAATATGGAAGCTACTAGCCAAGATACGGATACTCAAAAATCAGAAATTACGCTTGTCGCAACATCTATGAATGAAATGACTGCAACTGTGCAGGAAGTTGCGACTCATGCGGTGGCCGCGGCGGACGAAGCTGAAGCGGCAGATTTAGCAGCCTCTTCTGGAAGATCAACAGTTTTAAACACAATTAGCTCGATCGAAGACTTGTCTAATGAGATAAACGAAGCATCCAATGTGATTACCTCTTTGGAAAAAAATGGAGAAGAAATCGCAACTGTATTTGAGATGATTGATTCTATTGCAGAGCAAACGAATCTTTTGGCTCTTAATGCTGCCATAGAGGCTGCTAGAGCAGGAGAACAAGGCAGGGGGTTTGCAGTAGTCGCGGATGAAGTAAGGACGTTGGCGAGTAAGACCCAAGAGTCTACTGCAGAAATTCAAAATGTTATTGAGAAATTGCAAGCGGGGGCACAGTCTGCAGTTGATGCCATGGCGAATAGTCGAGATAAAGCTCAAGAAACCGTTTCTCAGGCGTCTGAGGCTGGAGCGGCTTTAGATAACATAACTGGTGCCGTGACTCGTATTAAGGATATGAATAGACAAATCGCGACGGCTGCAGAAGAGCAAAGCGCTGTCGCAGAGGAAATTAATCGAAACATCGTTAATATCGACAATATTTCTTCAAATACGGTCATCAGTATTCAGAAAACCAATGAGATTGGTCAGGATTTAACCGAGATGTCTTCTGAGCTTGAAGTATTGGTTGGTAAATTCAAGCTTGATTAGACCAAAGGTAGGCATTGGCGTCTGAGGGGGCCGGCGTGAATACAAGATTAAGAAGGATTTTTTCATCTGTGGCATTTAGTTTGATGGTGCTGATGGCAAGTGCTATAGAAGGGCATCAGAACCAGAATGGGGCGAATAATGACAGAAATATTCATATTAAAGGATGTGGTATAAGTAAGAGATCTTACTTGGAGCGTGCTATCAATGAGTTTTCTACAAGCTACGGATATTTTCCTCGACTCTCAGGCGGTGGGGCCACCAAAGGTATTCGTT
The DNA here is from genome assembly GCF_001635105.1 of Oleiphilus sp. HI0079. Taxonomy (NCBI): domain Bacteria; kingdom Pseudomonadati; phylum Pseudomonadota; class Gammaproteobacteria; order Oceanospirillales; family Oleiphilaceae; genus Oleiphilus; species Oleiphilus sp. HI0079. Next base: position 17,963 of record NZ_LWFT01000695.1, on the reverse strand, counting down.
TAGCTGCTTTAGGAACGGTTGATATAGGCGCTACCTGTCGTCATCAATTGATTGATATCTTGGGGGATGTGCATGAGGATGAAACCGGCGTTGAATTAATTCAGGTTGGTTGGGATGCACTGGTAGTGATAGTGAATCAAAATAATCCGGTGAACGATATAGCTCTTGATGAGTTAAAGAAAGTATTCTCTGGTGGCATCAGGAGCTGGAAGGATTTAGGTGGGGCTGACAAAGAAATCCATACTCTGATAAGGAAGGATAAAAACTCTGGCGTAGGTTATATGTCCCGGCTACTTATGTTTGAGAACGTTAACTTCAAGTTTAAAGAAACAGTGTTTGAATATGATTCTACTATTCCATTAGAAAATAATGTTATTCGGCGTGAGGACGCGATTGCAATTGATGGCATTAGTTCCGCGAAGAAACTTCCTTTAAAGATTCTCAGTCTAGATGGCGTCTATCCTGGTAAAGCTAACATAGCCAGTGGCACTTATCCTTACTACCGGCCTTTATATCTTGCTGTTAGTAAGAACGGAAAAACTCCAAAAGTGGAGCAGTTCTTAGAATTCATTCTCGGGCCCGAGGGGCAACGAATTATTTCTGAGGAAGGTTCAATTAACTTGAGCGAAGGTAAGCTCCTCTTTGATTTGTGGGATAAAAGACCAAAATAAGTATCACCCAAATAACAAAAATAGGGGATGATTAGTTGGTAAATTTAAATAAACAGATATATCGCGAGATAGGGGCTCTGTTATTTGTCGGTGTTGTGAGTTTCTTATTAGCTGGACACTTTGATGCTCTGGAGTTGTTCGTAGAATTTAGCCAAGATCATGAGGATTGGGAATTAGACGAAATTCTCGTGACAGCAGTTTCTTTAGTGTTTGTCTTGTCGCTCTTATTATTTAATAGAACTCGCCAACTAAAGGACGAAATTAAGCGCCGAAAGTTATATGAAAGTGAGATGGCTCTACTAGCGTCAACAGATCCATTAACCAAACTATCGAATAGACGGGATTTTCTCCCTAAGCTAGAACGTTCTATTTCATCAATCGCTAATTCTGATGAGGTTCACGCGGTATTGTTTGTCGATATTGATGACTTTAAGCAAATAAATGATATTCATGGTCATTCGGTTGGTGATGAACTTCTAGTGAATATCTCAAAGGTATTGGTGGAAGTTGTAAGAAAATCTGACCTGGTCTCAAGATTTGCTGGCGATGAATTTGTTATTCATTTGTCTGGTGTGCAGAGCAGGGATGAAGCCGCTCTTGTTGCGCAAAAGATTATAGATAGAGCGGCAGCCGTTCATGAGATTAGTATTTCTTTAAGCATTGGGATTTCGTTTACATCGGAAAATAATATGTCCGCTGAAAGCCTAATTAGCGAAGCAGATAGGGCTATGTATGTCGCTAAAGAACGTGGCAAGAATGGATATTATTTTATGGGCCAATAAAAGACCTTATTTGTCTAAAACATAGTTTTATTCACGACCACTCATTAAAGTCGCTAACGAATTGCGGTACTCAGTAGGCGTTGCCCCAAACCAGCGCCGACAAGCTCGATTGAATACGGCTTGTTCAGAGTAGCCCAATAGTCCTGTGATATGATCAAGCCGCATGTCTTTTTGCGAGAGATATTGCTCTGCTAGTTGACGTCGTTCTTGATCCAGCAATGACTCGTATGTAGTGCCTTCACTGGCTAGCTTTCTCTGCAGCGTTCTAGGGTGTATTGCTAAGTGTTCAGCGATCGTTTTATTGGTGCAGTTTCGTGTGGGCAACAGGCTATCAATTAACTGGATCACGCGTGTGGAGAAAGAATCGGAAACGTGAGCTATGTTTGCGTTTAAGAACTGTTCCGCCAGTTCGCGTGCTTGGTCATCGGTACTGGTTAATTTCTGGCCTAATGCAGATAAAGGAATTTTCAGACCACACCAACTTTGCTCAAATTTTACCTCGCAGCCAAACGCCCTTTGATAGGCTTCATTTGTCGCAATCTGATGGTGTTTGAAAGCGATGCCTTCTGGAATGAAGTCTTCTCCTGCCAGCAGTTTTAAGATTTTTTTGCCATTACCGATACTGACCTCGTAAGCCTGTCTGTTTTGTGCAAGCGTTAGCTCTGTTACATCCAACCGCATCAATACAAAATCAAGTTCTTGACCTCGGATGAGTTGCAGGTCTAGTGCAGGGCAGTGAAAATAAAGATAGCGCGCGATATTCAGTATGGCTTCTTCCACTGTTTGAGAGTTTCGCGCAATAACTGAGATTGGGCCAAGTATATGCATACCTTGATACTCTGCCAGGCGCAGTCCGAACTCTGGACAACGTAGCTCCTTGGCACTTGCTTCTAGCAAAGCAGCGACAGATCTGAAAGGTATGAAGGAGCGGTCGGGTCGAAATTGCGATAAAGGAATACTAAATCTATCTAGTAGTGGTTTTGGATCCTCGCCCAAGTCATGTACTAACTCATCGTAAGCTAACAAGCTGGTTGCTCGTATTAGGTTTCCCATTTAGTTTCCTGTCAGTATTCGGCTTCTTTATACATGCCCACTAATTTATTCATACCCACTAAAGGCGCGAGCAATAATTAGTGTTGGTTATCTCAAACGCACTAATTAGGTACAAATTCGACTAAATAATTACCTATATGTCGCGTAAAGTCAAAATGATGTCGCTCTAGATCAATAATTTTGCGTGTTTACTGATGAATAATACGCTTATCAATTCAAACTGATTTTTCTTTGGGAGGAATATATGGGAGTGCAGCATTTCGATGTCATCATGATTGGAGCGGGTCTTTCTGGTATCGGTACTGCCTGCCATATCGCTAAAAAGTGCCCTGATAAGACAATCGCAATTCTAGAGCGCCGTGAAAATATGGGTGGCACATGGGATTTGTTTAAATATCCAGGCATTCGTTCTGACTCAGATATGGCGAGTTTCGGCTTCAGATTCAAGCCCTGGTTGTCGAGCAAAGTGCTGGCTAAGGGTGGTGATATTCGTGACTATGTGATTGAAACTGCACGAGAGTACGGCCTTAAAGATAAAGTTCAGTTTGGTCTAAAAATCATAAAATCAGAATGGTCTAGTGATGACCAGCATTGGAAGTTAACCGCTCTCCACGAGGCGAGTGGTGAAGAGAAGCATTTCACTTGTGGTTTCTTGTCCAACTGTACGGGCTATTACAACTTTGATGAGGGCTATAGTCCTGAGTTCGCCGGTTCCGACGACTTCAAAGGCAAAATTATCCACCCTCAACACTGGCCTGAAGACCTAGACTACTCTGGTAAGAAAGTTGTGGTCATCGGAAGTGGTGCAACGGCCGTCACGCTGATTCCTAGCATGAGTGACAAGACTGAACATATCACCATGCTGCAACGTTCTCCTACCTACATCATGCCCTTACCTGACAATGATACCATGGCAGTGATCATGAATAAATTCTTACCCCAGAACTGGGTGTTTAAATTTGCTCGACTGAGAAATACTTTGTTCCAGCGAGGGCTATACCTTTCGGCTATGCGTTGGCCAAAAGTGATTCGAAAGTTGTTACTGGGCGCGGCCAAGAAGCGTCTTGGGGACGGAGTCGATATGCGTCACTTTACGCCTAAGTATAACCCATGGGAAGAACGTCTTTGCGCGGCTCCGGATGGTGATTTATTCGAGTGTGTTAAATCGGGCAAAGCATCCGTAGTAACGGATCATATTGATCGCTTTACAGAGAAAGGCATTCTTCTGAAGTCGGGTACTGAATTAGAAGCCGATATTATCGTGACGGCAACGGGTTTGAACATCCAAATGATGGGTGGAATGGACGTCGCTATCGATGGAAAGAAAACGAGTATTGCCGAAAAGATGGTTTACAAGAGTGTTTTGATAGAAGACTTCCCAAATTTTGCCTGGATTTTTGGCTATACCAATGTGCCATGGACGCTTAAGTCCGATATTGCAGGGCAATATATTTGCCGTCTGTTTAAACACATGGATGCCAATAATCTGAAAACAGTCACGCCGATTGATTCGGATAATAACCGTATGGATGTCGGGATGCTCGATGAATTTGCGCCGGGCTATGTGCAGCGCGCCAGAAATGTGCTTCCACGACAAGGTAGAAGTGGTCCTTGGAAAGTGCTCATGCACTACGGAAAGGATAAAAAGGTGCTGCTCAATGACCCTGTGGTAGATGGCGTTCTGTCGTTCGAGAAAGAGAATGTGCAAGCCCAGGAAAGCCAGCAGCCAAACTTAAAAATAGCCTAGTGATCTCAGATTAACATGCTTAAGTAAACGACTTATGAATCGTAACGAATTGAAACCGCCTGTCGTACTCGTGCATGGTATGTGGAGTACACCTCAAACGCTAGCGTCATTGCGTCTGGCGTTTGAAGATCAAGGCTATGATGTAGATGTGCCAAGTTTACCGTTTCATAAAGACTTGAACGTGCTTGATGAACGAACAAAAAGAAGCTTGGCCGTGTGCAGCATTAACGACTACGTGGTCTATTTGGAGCGTTATCTTGAACAGGAGTTAACAAGCCCTCCAATACTCGTGGGCCATTCCATGGGTGGATTACTGGCGCAATTGGTGGCAGCTAGAAAGCCTTGTGAAAGGTTGATTTTGTTGTCGTCAGCAGCCCCTGCCGGCATGAATGGTTGGACGACATCGGTTGTCAGAACGCTGGGCCACAATCTTCTTAAGTTTCCTTTGTGGAAAAAAACAATGGATCTGAAATTTAGCAATATCCGTTATGGAATCGCTAACTCTCAGTCTTTCGAAACACAGCATGAGATCTCGAAATTAGTGACCTTGGAGTCTGGTCGAGCGGCTGTGGAGATAGGCCTTTGGTTTTTATTCAGACATCCGCCAACGCGTGTTTGTTATGAGAACGTTACGTGTCCTGTGCTCATCATTGCGGGTACAGAAGACAAGATAACGCCGTTAAAGATTCAACAAAAAATCAACGCGAAGTATCCAGGTAGATCGACAATGATCGAGTTGAAGGGTGTCTGCCATTGGACCGTTGGCGGGTCTTATTTTCCAATGATTCAAGAGTCAATTTTTGCTTGGCTTGATTCAAAAGACAGTACCAATGAAAGCGGCAACGGACAAGCTCGCGTCGCATAACTAACTTATTGAGGTTTAAAGATGGGATCGACATGGCAAGGTAAGATCGTATTAGTGACAGGTGTAGGTTCGGGAATTGGCAAAGCATTAGCCGAATTACTCGCATCGCAGGGCGCTTCACTTGTGCTGACCGATGTGAATGAAGCCAACCTAAAACAAACTGCAAAGTCTTTGGGTAACTCAGTATTGATTGCCGAGAAAGCGGATGCGAGTTCTTCAGAAGATTGGCGGCGTTTGGCTCAACTTTTGAAGGACGGGCCCGGATATCTGGATGCGCTTGTAAACAATGCAGGAATGGCGTCTTTTGGCTATTTCGATGAGACCTCTGAGAAATTATTCAACAAGGTAATGGATGTAAACTTCACTGGCATAACAATTGGGTGCCGTGAAATGTTGCCGCTATTGGAGCGTAGTGAGCGCGGATTGATTGTTAATCTGGCTTCGATTTTTGGTCTTATTACGATCCCTATGATGACGCCCTATCACGCTTCTAAATTTGCGGTTCGTGGTTTTACTGAGGCGCTAAGACAAGACTTCAAGGCCAAAGGTGTGAATGTTGATGTGCTTTGTGTCATGCCGGGTGGTATTCGTACGAACATTGCGGCTGGAGCGGAATCAGATAGTGGTGTGCAAGATGCTTTTGCAAAGCATTTTGAGACTGTCGCCCTGACTACACCAGAAAAAGCGGCAAAAGTGATTGAGAAAGGTATGCGCAAACGTTCACCTCGTATCTTGATTGGACCCGATGCAACACTGGTTGATTGGTTTGGAAGACTATGGCCTAAGAGCTATTCCAAAATAATCAATCCGCTATTTCGAACCGGAAAAATGACAAACCCATAACAATAATTAGGATTTGCAAAGATGATTTCAACCATGATGACCCAAGCACTGACCATAAAGTCAGTGATGGATTTTGTGGAAAAAGTTTAAGGAAATTCAGAAGCGGTTTGAATTGGGAATGCCTCTCTAGCGTATCTCTTCGACTTCCTCGAAAACTGGTGGACGTCTCTGTTGATTCTATGGATATTGCTTTCAAGACGTTTTTAGATCGACGTTGAGTGCTTTGAATAAATACAGAATTATACTATGCCAGTTTCTTCATCATTGTTAATAAAACAGAAAGACCCTCTTTGCTAATTGGGCAAGTTAGTAGGGTTGGCATTGCTATTGATTTTTGAGGTTAGTAACGTGAGAAGTAACTTGATCAATATGTTGAAGAGCTAAAGTTACCTAGGATCAGCTAGTTAGATTTGCAATGGGAGTCCGGCCCCGGGCACCATTTAATACTCCCATACACCACCATATCACCCCAGATCCAACTGTATTTCAATGACTTAGATATATTTCTTGTGTCATACGACTCTATATCGCCCCATATCAGCCCAGCTTTTTAGTTACGTCAGAAGTAACTTGAAATGATTTTGCGTACTTTTAGGGGCTATTTTGCGCAGAATGCGCAGGTCTACTTAGATTCGAAGTATCGCAGCCAGATCATTATCATGAAACTGATTGCTCGATTATCGATGCTGATGTTAACTTGATATCCCGTTCAGAAAACTTGGTCTTATCTTTCGAGTATCAAGTGATCTAAGTGGACAATGACGACTTAAGTAAATAAAAGGGACAATATGGGCTGGTCGGAAGAGGAAGTTAAAGGCGCTGTCGAAGCATACTTTAACCTTCTAGAAATACAAAGTAGCGGTGGAAGCGTAAACAAAGCGGAGATCTATCGTAATCTTGGTGAGAAGTTTGGTAGAAGTCCCAAAAGCTTTGAACGTAAGTTCCAGAATATCAGCGCAATCCTATATGAGCAGCACCTCCCATATTGTGACGGTCTCAAACCCTTTCATAATTACCAGCGCTTACTAAAACTAATAGTTCTAGATCACTTGGATCGCTCTCCAATACCAGCAGTTGAACCGCATAAAATTCTATTCTCTAAGCTACAAGGCCTTGGCCCTATCAAGGTCAGTTCAAAGGGCTCTGGAAGATTTGGGTTAGCGCTGGAACAGGCACTTGGAATTAAAGCTAACAGCAGTAAAGAAGCCGATTTTATGGGTATTGAGCTGAAAACTAAGAAAGGTAAAACACTGCAGACCTTGTTTTCAAGAATACCCACAAGATATGAAAATGGTGCAAACAAAAACGACTTTTTCAATGAGCACTCGTCGTATGACCAAAAGAAAAGTCGTAATTCGCTATATACATCTTTTAGCAGTAATCCTGATACTCTGGGATTTAACTTAAACGTAAATGGACATCTCGTAGAAGTGTTCAGGCATGGCAATAAAGTCATGGAGTATGACGCTGAGCAATTGGAAGAAGCTCTTTTATCTAAGCACAGTCAGACAGCTTTTATAGCAGTTAATTCGTTTAAGAAAGGTGATGCAGAGTATTGCGTCATTGAGTCGGTTCGATATTGTAAGTGGCCCTCTATTCTAAGATTTTTAAAGCTAGTTCAGGCAGGGGACATATACCTCGATTTCACTCTTTCCGAGAAGCAAGGAAAAATCAAAGACCATGGGTTTCTGTGGAGAATTCGAAGTGATAGCTTGGAGACCCTTTATCTATCAATGGAAACGATCACTGACGAGTTTCGGTAAGCAATGCTATTAGCAATGCAGGATCTTTAGTTACGTGAGAAGTAACATCAACTCGCTTTCCTTAAGCCAGTTACAAATCAATTCAACAGGTTAGAGGTTGGATATGACTACGGCCCTCGGCACCATTTCTTCTTTTGTCCATCTGCTGGTTTGCGCCGAGTACGCTTTGGTCGCTGCGTGGCTTAAATTTGGTTAGTTAACACCTTAATAGAAGTCTTTTCGTCGCCTCTCGCTAGTTTGCTGTTGAACGAAGAGCGATCCGGTGTGTCTTACTCTTCGCTCAATCTGTTTATACTCTTGAATGGATCTGCAAAACGCGCACTATTTGGTTTCTACACGCTATGAACACGTTTTTATATACCGTTGTTGCTTTGGTTGCCTTTGCGGGCAACTCGGTGCTTTGTCGCCTTGCACTGGAGCAAGGGGCTAGCGCTTCGCCGACGATTGACCCAGCTAGTTTTACTGCTCTTAGGCTTATTTCGGGTATGTTGGTGTTATTTCTCATTTTGAGCTTCCGCAAAAGGACAGATGGCCAAGCGTCGACAGGTAGTTGGCGCTCAGGCATTTTTCTGTTTCTTTATGCTGTTTCGTTTTCTTTTGCTTACAGTGCGCTAGATACGGGAACGGGGGCGTTGATTCTCTTCGCGTCCGTTCAATTAACGATGATTGGTGTGGGCTTGTTGAAGGGAGGCCGACTTTCTTTTGCTGAGAGTGTTGGATTTACCGTTGCTTTTTGTGGGCTCCTTTACTTGATGCTTCCCGGCGCTGGTGCACCAGCGGCCATTGGCTTTTTACTGATGGTTCTGGCTGGAGGTGCATGGGGCTTGTACTCTGTTTCTGGTCAAGGCTCGCGAGATGCACTTGGCGATACGGCCTTTAATTTTGCTCGAACTGTGCCTTTTGTCTGCATGCTGTTTGTGTTGATGGCGATCAATAGTGAGATGAGTGCTCATGGAATTGTTTTGGCTGCTCTCTCTGGAGGTCTGACTTCAGGCCTCGGATACACGATATGGTTTTTGGCTGTACGTGGGCTTTCCAACGCGCAGGCGGCAGCGGTGCAATTGCTCGTGCCGGTTATTGCTGCGGCTGGTGGCGTGTTATTTGTGGGAGAAGTTATTTCGCAGCGGTTAGTGCTCGCCTCGTTAATGATTTTGGGCGGCGTTGGGCTGGTCGTGTTCTGGAAAGGTCGCCAGGTTGATAGCGTTTAAGGTAGGGCATCCAATCGCAGCAGAGCAAGCGCCTTGTATTCATCAATAAACCTGTCGGCTTGAGCAGGTTCCATGTCGAGTGCAAGGCGTACGGTCATTCCGGCAGAGTGAAGAAGCAGTAGCACTGCGTTGTATATTTCGTTCGAAGAGCTGTTTTTTGAGAAGCAGCAAAGCTTATCCGTTAGCAGTCCGGCATTTTCTCTGCTGTCTTGGGCGTCAAGTTCTTTGAGTTTAGGATTCGCCTGCAGTCCGGCCCAAAGGATTGCCAGGGTCGGCTCTTGTTTGAATGTTGCATAAAACAGATCAATCCCTTGGATGATTCCTTTTTTGAGGTCTTCTCGGCATTGGCAGCAGTCCACAAAATGTCTTAAGCCCTGTCTTATCTCTTCAAAATAGCTCTGCATGATGGCTTCAAGAATGGCGTTTTTGTCGGGAAAGTATTGGTAAATTGAGCTGATAGGAATGTTTGCCTGCTTCGCGATTTCGCGCATGCTCACTGAGTCATTTCCCCTTTCACCAATAAGTTGTTTGGCGGTGTTCACCACAAGCTCATATCGCTCTTTACTGCGCTTTTGTGTTGGGGTGCGTCTTGATGCTTCCGTATTGTTTGCCGTCACGTAATTGCCTTGGGGTTAGGTGTGTCACTCGTCTGTGTATTGACAAATAATATCTGATCATTGATCATATTTCAAAACATGATCAATGATCAGATAATTTCTAGACTCGGCTTTGGACGGTCACTACCGACTGCAAGACGTAATCTACAAGCAATAGGTGATAAACAATGAATGCGACGACCAAGTTAGGCTCAAACGACAAAGTCGCCATTATTGGCGCGGGTCCAGCGGGACTTGCTACTGCGCGAGCACTTGCAGCGTTAAATATTCCCTTCGTGGTTTATGAGAAGCACAAAAATGTTGGCGGCATCTGGGATTTAGAGAACGAAGGTTCGCCGATGTATGCTTCAGCGCACTTTATCTCTTCCAAGACAATGTCTGGCCATTTAGGTTTTCCGATGCCTGAGGATTACCCAGATTACCCTTCGAACAAGCAAATTTTCGAGTATATAAAAAGCTTTGCTGAGCATTATGGTTTATTGCAACACATACGCTTTCAAACCAAAGTGGCCCAGATCGAATTCAAAGAGGGGCTCTGGTTAATTCAGGGTGAGGATGCGCACGGAGAGCGCTTTTCTGACGAGTCGCGATGGCTAGTCTGCGCATCGGGTACAAACTGGTACAAGCACCAGCCGACATTGAAGGGGCAGGAAAACTTTACCGGCGAGTTGCTTCATTCCGTTGACTATCATGATCCACAAAGCTTAAAGGGCCAGAATGTGTTGGTGGTGGGTGCGGGCAACTCTGGGGTCGACATTGCTTGTGACGCCGCATACATGGCCGACAATGCCTATATTAGTTTGCGTCGTGGTTACCACTTCGTGCCTAAGCATATATTTGGAATGCCTGCTGATGTGTTTGGTGCTCAAAGCGACTGGATGCCGATCAAGTTATCGCAGCTTGTCTTCGGTGGTTTACTGCGCATGCTCAATGGCGATTTGACGCGTCTTGGTTTGCAAAAGCCAGATCATAAAGTGCTTTCAAGCCATCCCATATTAAATACGCAGATACTTCATTATTTGCAGCATGGGGACATCAAGGCGATGCCGGATATAGAGTATCTTGATGGCAACACCGTTTACTTTGTCGACGGCAGTCATGCTCAGGTCGATAAGGTGATTCTTGCAACAGGTTATGATTGGAAGATCCCTTACCTTGATGCCTCTTTCTTTGAGTGGAAGGGGCATCGGCCGCAAACGTTCATGAAAATGTTTAACCCAAAGCATCCCAGCTTATTTATCAATGGCTATATTGAAACCAATGGCGGCGCCTACAAACTTTTTGATGATATGGCTTATCTCATCGCAAAAACGGTTGAAACGCAGCTTCAAGATCCTGAGCAAGCCAAGAAAGTACAAGCGTTTGTTGAGGGCCGCGAGCCGCAGCTTGGAGGTAAGGTTCACTATGTAAGCTCAAACAGACATCAGGGTTACACAAACGCTAATGCATTCAAACGTGCGATGAAGCAAATGCGGAATGCTTTTTGTTGGCCAGAACCAAGTGAGCAGTTCTACAAATCGATCAACTCGAAAGAGGGCTTATCTCGTCAAATTGCAGAGGTTAAGACCCCGTGAACAAGCCTAAACAGTGGGCGCTGGTAACTGGTGCTGCGAGTGGGATTGGAAGAGGCGTAGCGCTGAACTTAGCGCAGCAAGGCTATCGCTTATTTTTGGTAGATGTCGATCAAGCCGGTTTAAGTGCTCTTATTGAAGAACACCCGCGCGCTCTTCACGGAGCTTGTTTGAAGCACGCTGACCTTACAAATATAGAAGTTCTTAATGCGCTTTGTGATGAAATTGAGGGTTTTGAAGAACCTCTTGCTTGCGCGTTTTTGAACGCAGGTGTCGTGACGCCCGGAGAGGTGTCGGCGGTGTCGCGAGAGCTGTTAACGCGCGACATCGATATAAATCTCAAAAGTACCATGTGGCTCAATCAGGCTTGCGCTAGAAAGATGCAGGTTCAGGGCTTTGGGCATATTATTAATACAGCTTCAATGGCCGCATTAGTGGCTCTGAAGGGTGCCGCTCCATACTCTGCATCAAAGTTTGGTTTGAGGGGTTTTTTAATTGCTTTGCGTGAGGAGTTAAAAAATAGCGGCGTGGCTGTCTCAATGATCCTGCCGAGCGCGATTGATACGCCTATGCTTCGTTACGAGGCCGAAAACGGCGGTAGCGCTTTGAACTTTCTAAGCTCGCCGTCAAAGATTGAGGATGTGGTAAAGGCCTTCAATAAGGCACAGCGTAGTCAGCGCCTAGAGTACTTTGTCCCATATATCGATAGCTTTCTGGGTAGGCTGGTCTGTCTGTTTCCATTTTTGTTAAGTGGCCTGTATCCCCTTTTATCTGCAATCGGTGAGCGAGGCAGAAAGAAGTTTCTGCGTCGCCAAGCCCCTTAAGTGACCCCCCGCCGGATCACTACGCAATCACCTCAATGTATTCAAGATATTTGTTGCTGAGTGTATTTGTACTATCAAGTCACAATAAAAACGGTCGTTATAGAGTGTTAAGGGGAATACATCAGCCATAGCCTTGCTTTGTCGATTATATGGGCTTTAATTGATGCGGAATTATAACGAAAACATGGTGACAAAAATGACTTGGATAAACCGAAGCATTCGAAACAAGCTAATGGCCATTATCGGCATTGGGGCGTTATCGATTGTGCTAGCATCCATCGCCTCTTTCAGCTCTGCTTTGTCTGGGATGCAGGGCTTTGAAAGCCTCGTTGAAAAGGATATCGCCAACGAGCGTCTTATCACAAAGATGCTGGTTGATTTTAAAACGCAGGTGCAAGAATGGAAGAACACGCTGTTGCGTGGAGAGGATTCTGAGCAGCGGACGAAATATTGGCAGCGCTTTCAAGATCGGGAGCAGGATATTCAAGATGAAGGGCGAGAGCTTTTAAGTCATCTTGAGCAAGGCGAAGCAGCAACGCTTGTATCTCGCTTTCTGGATGCACATAAAAGTATGGGTTCTGCATATCGCCAAGGCTTTGATGCATTTGAAGCGCAGGGTTATGACCATCGCGCTGGCGACAAGGCGGTGAAGGGTATTGACCGAGAGCCAGCAAAGTTGCTTTCGGAAGCGGCAGGCAAAATTGCTGAAATGGTGAAGCTTCGTAGTGAAGAAGCGGCGGCGAAAGCCTATTCTGGTTTGACGGTGTTTAACACTGTTTTGGGCGTGGTGATTGTGTTGTTTGCCTTGGCATCTATCTGGGTCATCAATAAAGCTATCGTGGCGCCTAGCCAGGAACTGATTGGTGTGATTTCGCGTATCAGCTCAGGCAAGATCAATAATGAAATCCATATCCAACGCGACGATGAGCTAGGCAAACTGGCGGATGCATCTCGGCATTTACAGAGCTTTCTGCAGGAATTAGCCCATCGCTTGAATTCGACGGATGAGGATCTAAAAAGCGTCTCGCAGCATTTAGCCGAGTCTTCAGAGGCCTTGGTAAACAAAGTGTCTACGGCTAACGAGTCGACGGATCATATCGCTTCCGCGATGACCGAGATGAGCGCAACTGCGCAGGAAGTGGCGGGCCACGCAGCCTCTGCGGCGAATCTCGCGCAAGAAGCGGACGAAGCCGCGAAAGATGGCGTGCAGACAATGGGTAGTGCGCAAGAATCGATAAATCGGCTTGCTACGCAAATATCCGATACCGTTGAGGTTGTTAAGCGTCTTGAAGAAGACACCAACAATGTGGGAACGGTTCTGAGTGTGATTCGCGGTATTGCAGAGCAAACGAATCTGTTAGCGCTCAACGCCGCGATTGAAGCGGCGCGTGCTGGCGAGCAAGGCAGAGGCTTTGCCGTGGTTGCCGATGAGGTTCGTTCTCTCGCTCAGAAAACCCAGCAGTCGACGACCGAAATTGAAGACATTATTGAAAGTGTGCAAAGCGGTGCAAAAAATACAGCTGAGGTTATGAACGCAAGCTCTGAGGTGACAGCAAATAGTGCTGACATGTTTAATCAGGCGAGTGAAAAGCTGGATGTGATTAGCTCTAGTATTTCACAAATCAATGGCTTAAATATGCAAGTAGCAACCGCTGCAGAAGAGCAGACGAATGTTTCTGAAGATATCGCCAGAACCGTTGTTGAGATGTCAGATCTGGTAGAGGCGACAGCCCAATCGGCGAATCAGAGTTTGGAGATGTCACAGCAGCTGAGTAACGCGGCTACGAATTTAGAAGAGCTAAGCGCCACTTTTAGAACCTAGTGAGTTGCATCTTTTCATCAAAAAAGAGCGCAGATTGCGCTCTTTTTTTTGCATGTCAGATTCGTTTAAACCGAAGCGCTAGCTGCATCGTAAGGAGAGTGAGAAGGGTTAAATAGAATTTCAACCGGGGGTTGTGTTCATGTCACGGCTAGCGAATTGCGAAGCAACGAGAATCGAAATTAGAGAAAAGGCGCTTAGGAACGCATTAGAGCGAAACACCTACGGCACTCGTGCACGTTTTGCAGCATCGGATACAGAGTCTGTATTAGTAGAAGATGCAGCGTCAATGTCACCAGAGTTGTTTGACCGACTCGTGACCAAGAGCGTTTCCCTGATTAACTAGGCTCGCTCCAATTGCGGTCGCGCCTTCGTTTTTGTCAAACCTAGGTTTTGAATGTTTGCCCGATACGAGGTCAGAAGTCGAGTCTCTTAGTCTTAAACTAAGAGACGTTGATCACGGAAGATATTGAATTGACAGTCTCAGGTTTGCTGGTCATTGATAAGGCCGGCGTACGTTGATCAATAGCATTGGTTTCCTCAGGGAGTGAGCTAAGGCTTAAAGTGGCTTATCGGAATCTTCAAGGGGGGCACTGACAATCTTTGACTGTTTATCAGCGCTTATTTCAGCCGGAGTTTTTTTTCTGCTTTAATTTTCGTTTTCGTTTTCGACCGTGTTCTTTTTGCTCTCACTCGTTCTCAGCGCACGTGCCGCTTTTGCAGCCTCTAGTGTTTTCAGATTCACAACATTCGTGTATCCGAGTTGCTGTAGTGTCGACATCGCAATGTCTGCGCGTCTGCCACTGCGACAGTAAAGAACGATCTCGCTGCCTTTATCTGCGCTTATCCCGGTGATGTCGGTGGTTATTTGGTCAAAGGGGATATTGATTGCGTTCTGAACATGTTCTTCAGAGAATTCTTGTGGGGTGCGGACATCTAGCCAGATTGGCTCGGAGGCATACGTTATGCTCGTAAGCAGAGCAAGTAGCAATGATGTGGTAAGTCGCACAATATATCCCCATAGAATCCAATGTGTTGAGTCGCGTAGTGTCCCTACTTAGCATCAAGAGGGCAAGTATTTAGCCCGATGATTTTATACAAGGGGCAAAAGCCAATCACACCAGTGATCAGCGGCACCAGACCAATCCACCCCCAAGCCGATTGTGGCCCGATAAAAACTAGACTGATCAATACCATGCCTAAAATTATTCTGATGCTTCGATCTATGCGGCCTTCATTCTTCATGAGCTTATCCTGTCTTGTCTCTATGACATAATCTGGGTTTGTTTACTCAGCGCAATTGATGCACTTAGCTGCGTGAGGAAGGGCTTCTAAACGCGCCTCGTTAATTTTACCGCCGCAGGATTCACAGTGTCCGTATTCGCCCTTTTCAATGCGCGCCAGAGCCGCGTTTACTAACGCGAGCTCATGTTTTGCTTCTTCATCTAAGCGTTCAACGACTTCTTCGTTTTCCATCTCAACGGCTTGCTCAGCGAAGTCTTGACTCACTGGTTCTTCACGATGCAATAAGTGTTTTTCAGTATTCTCTACTCGTTTCTCGTACTCGGCTTTTAACTCGAGTAGTTTGTTTTTCGCTTGTTCCATGAAGTTTCTCCATCGGGTAGTCATCAATACGCAGTGATCAGTACATCAGCACTGCCGCTTCATTCTTGCATGTGATTAGAATAATCCTACCTCGAAGCGCGGCGCTTGATCTGGCTCAACTATGGATAGTATTCGATTTAGAGCACGACTAAGGTCGAATTTCGGTTCGATGCAGCCGAGAGTAGTCTTTTGAAAAACCAAGCATATACGGTGATTTAAGATGGCTAGCTACAACGACGAATACACACGATCTATCGAACAACCCGAAGCCTTTTGGGCAAAGCAGGCTCGTCGCCTTGCTTGGACAACATTTCCCGAAACGATTTGTAGCAAGGATCAAAATGGCGTTGATCGTTGGTTCACCGACGGCTCGCTGAACACCTCGGCGTTGTGTTTGGATGATCAGGTGCTGCAGGGCAGGGGGGATCAGGTTGCAATTTACTATGACTCGCCAGTGACAAACACCAAGGAAGAGATTACCTATAGCCAGTTGCTTGACAGGGTTGCGAAGTTTGCCGGGGTTTTGAAGAGCAAGGGTGTTGGCAAAGGCGACACTGTTTTGATCTATATGCCGATGATTCCGGAAGCCGCTGTCGCCATGCTTGCTGTGGCCAGATTAGGTGCAATACATTCTGTTGTTTTTGGAGGCTTTGCCGCACATGAGTTGGCCATTCGCATTAATGATGCAGAACCAAGCGTTATAGTGTCCGCCTCATGCGGTATCGAAATTGATCGCCTGATCCCCTATAAACCCCTTCTCGATCAAGCTTTGAACGACGCCAAACATGAGGTGTCGACTTGCATCATCGCTCAGCGCGCCGAATGTGCTGCCGAGCTTCAACAAGGCCGTGATTTCTCGTGGTATGAACTGGTAGAGCATGCAGCACCCGCAGATCCTGTTTCTGTATCATCGACTGATCCGCTCTATATTCTCTATACATCAGGAACCACTGGCGCACCAAAAGGCGTGGTGCGAGACAATGGTAGCCATGCCGTTGCAATGCGCTATAGCATGCAGGCCGTTTATAACATGCATCCAGGTGAGGTATTTTGGGCGGCGTCAGATGTTGGCTGGGTGGTTGGTCACTCGTATATTGTTTATGCCCCGCTAATGACCGGACTTTCAACGGTGCTCTATGAAGGAAAACCGGTTAAAACCCCCGATGCAGGCGCTTTTTGGCGTGTTATCGAAGAGTACAAGGTAAAGGCGCTGTTTTCTGCACCAACAGCGTTTCGAGCAATCAAAAAAGAAGATCCCAATGGGGCGCTGATTCGGCTCTATGATGTGGGCAGTCTTGAAGCCGTGTTTGTTGCAGGAGAGCGTCTTGATCCGCCGACACTCGAGTGGATTGAGCGAACCACAAATTTGCCGGTGGTTGATCATTGGTGGCAGACCGAAACAGGTTGGGCGATTTGCGGGAATCCTTTGGGTATTGAGCAGCTGCCTGTAAAAGCCGGTTCAGCCACAAAGCCGAGTCCAGGCTTTGATGTACGCATTCTAGATGATCAGGGAAATGAACTCCCGTCCAATCAGCAGGGTAATATCGCCATTAAGCTCCCCTTACCACCAAGTTGCTTGCCGACTATTTGGAAGAATTTTGATCGTTTTAAGACAGGATATCTTGCCGATTTCCCGGGGTACTATTGTTCTGGTGATGGCGGATATAAAGACGATGAGGGCTACGTGTTCATTATGGGGCGTACCGACGATGTGATTAACATTGCCGGGCATCGATTCTCAACCGGAGAGATGGAGGAGTTGGTTGCGAGTCATGATGCAGTAGCAGAGTGTGCGGTTATTGGTATTGCTGATGAGTTGAAAGGGCAGATACCGCTCGCCTTTGTTTTGCTCAAAGATGGTGTTAAAAGCGACGAGGCGACGATAGAGAAGGAGCTTGTTGCTTTAATCCGCAAGCAAATTGGAGCCGTTGCATGTTTTAAAACGGTGCTCGTCATGCCTCGTTTGCCGAAAACGCGATCAGGAAAAATCTTGCGTAAGCTCATGCGCCAGGTTGCCGATGGCGAGCAGTATACGATTCCTTCTACGATCGACGACCCGAGTAGTGTCGAGGATATTCGCGCAGCATTAGAGCGACGAGAGCTGGGCGCACTAGCACCAGAGAAAGCGTCCTAGCGGAGCAATAAGTCTCGTCATTCGAGAACGATAGAAGATAGTGGAAGGTCCACACATAACCAGCTTTCTTATCGTATTTTTTCGAATCCGTAACAATGGTTTTGCAAGAAGGCGCGCATTTAACGTGGTGGGTGAGACAGTGATTCCTTGCATAATGTATCACTGAAACGGACTCGATTTTGCTTTTCTGTTTGGCCGATAAAATCGGATCTCTCCAACGCAAAGGAGCTTTTTATCCATTGAATAATCTAGTTCTGTCGTGATTTTCGGGCCTTCAAATTCGTGAATGTCTCAAGGAGACCTTTCTCGCGGCGCAGAATCTGTGACCGTAATTGGCAAATTGTTTTACATAATCAAACTATATTTAACGATTGGGCAGGATATACTACGGAGTAGCTGTGTGTTTTTTGCACAGCTTTGAAGCGTCTCAGTATCTCTATGTTTGGCAGTATTTATGGCTC
>NZ_LWFT01000694.1:0-4714 GCF_001635105.1 Oleiphilus sp. HI0079 | reverse complement strand
ACGCTGTCTTGCAGTAACGACTTTTTCGCTGAAATGGAAAACCTGTTAAAGCCGGGCCGAGGCGTATTTATCGACGACAAGTTTACCGATCGCGGCAAGTGGATGGATGGCTGGGAATCGCGTCGTCGTCGTTTTCTTCCTGACGGTTCCTCAGACGATGGCTTAATGTACGATTGGTGCATCATCAAGTTGGGCGCACAAGGGATGATCAGAGCGATCAATGCAGACACCAACCACTTTTTAGGCAATGCTCCGCAGCATGTCTCTCTTGAAGCTGCAAACATTGTTGGCGAGCCAAACGACAACACCGAGTGGTTTGAAGTCATCCCTAAAACTGCAGTTGAGCCAGGTAGCGAAAATCTAATTGAAGCCGCAGACCAAAGCTCTGAGCAAGTTTGGACCCACGTACGTTTTAACATGTTCCCCGATGGTGGCGTTGCACGCTTGCGCATCTATGGCGATGTGGTTGTCGACCCAGCGCACTTCCTGCCAAATGAGCCTGTCGATCTTGCATACATCAAAAACGGCGCTCGCCCGTTAGTGTGTTCAGATATGTTCTTCAGTCACATGCAAAACCTTGTGATGCCAGAGCGTGGTGCCAACATGGGAGATGGCTGGGAAACCAAACGCCGCCGCACGGTTGGCGATGCCGCAATAGATCGTGACAACGACTGGTTAGTTCTTCAGCTTGCGACCAAAGGTAGCATCAACAAGATCTTGGTCGATACCTGTCATTTTAAAGGCAACTACCCGAACGGCTTCTCTCTTGAAGGCGCAGTGCTCACTGCCGAGCAAGCCGCCGACGCCGCGTTGCTTGAATTTGATGCCACTCAGGATGCCTTAACCGCAGGCCGCGAAGCGCCAAGTCCGATCAAGTGGATTGAGATTATGCCGCGTACGCCGCTGCATGCAGATCGCGAGCACACCTATACCGCAGAAGTACAAAACACCAATATGAACTTCACACACATTCGCATAAAAATGTACCCAGACGGTGGCATCAGCCGCTTGCGCTTATGGGGCTACCCAGCCTCTGCCAATACCTCAGCGCAAGACTCAGGACGTTAAGGATAAGGACAATGTCAGATTTAACCTATACGCTTGAGGAACTAAACGCGCTCAGCAAAGAAGACGCAGCGTTCGCATTCACCAATTGCTGCACCGCCTCGCGCTGGGTAGCAGGTATGGTCGAAGCGCGCCCATTTGATACGATTGATCAATGCCATCTGGCAGCTAAAACAATCTGGGACACTATGGAAGAAGCCGATTTTCTTGAGGCCTTTGAAGGCCACCCAAAAATCGGTGATGTCACTAGCCTGCGCAAGAAGTACGCCCACACCAAAAAGCTGGCGAGCGGCGAACAGTCTTCCGTTAGCGAAGCGAATGAAAGAACAATCGCGGCATTGGCTCAAGGCAACACCGATTACGAGAACAAGTTCGGCTTTATTTTTATCGTCTGCGCCACCGGTAAAAGCGCCGCGCAAATGAACGATTTACTGCAAGCGCGTCTGCCGAACGAGCGTGACACAGAATTGCAAAATGCAGCTCAGCAACAAGCGCTGATCACCGCGATTCGCATTAATAAGTTGATACGCCCACAGGCTATAAAGGGTCTGACCCCGAGGTAGTAATTGTTACGGTGCTGCACTAGAGCTTAATCCGACGCGGCAAAAGCGCGCATCAAAGGAGCGTACACGTCAGTACGTGACTGCTAGAGCACGCTTTTAACAAAGTATGAGCAAGGTCTAGCAAGCAATAAACAAGTTAATTAATTAGGAAAAAGTACCATGAGCCCGATTACCACACATGTACTGGACACCAATCTCGGCGGCCCCGCTGGGGGTATCGCAGTACAACTATTCAAGCAAGTCGACGGTGAATGGAAGCAAATCGCAGAGGGCGTCACTAACAGCGATGGGCGCATTACCGACTGGCTTGAAGGTCAGGAGCGTGAAAAAGGCATTTACCGCATTGTTTTCGATACGGACAGCTACTTCGAGAAGCAAGGAAAAACCTGCTTCTACCCCAGCGTAAACTTCGATTTCCGTATCGAAAAGCCAGAAGAACACTACCACGTACCACTTCTGGTCTCCGCTTACGGAATTTCGACTTACCGGGGCAGCTAGGCAGATGGATCGCTACACACTCACACCGAAACCGCTTACAGCCGAGGCGTTCGCGCCATTCGGTGACGTCGTTCAGTGCGATGGCAACACGCCCATGATGATCAACGACGGCAATACCGAGCGCTACCACAATCTGGTAAGCACAGAAGTAGAAAATGCAGACGACAAAATCATCATCAACATTTTCAGGGCGCAACCACGCAGCTTGCCCATGACTATCTGCATGATGGAGCGTCACCCTAAGGGCTCCCAATCCTTTCAACCTCTATCTGGCGAGGAGTACTTAGTGCTTGTTGGTGATCCGGTCGAAGATCTTAAACCGGAGAATTTACACCTGTTTCTGGCGACCAAAGATCAGGGTGTCAACTACCGAAAGAACACATGGCATCACCCTGTACTGGGCTTGCACAAAGTATGCGACTTTTTAGTTGTTGACCGCCTTGGCGAAGGATACAACTGCGAAGAGATCTACTTCGGCGATAACATCAACATCGAAATTACTCTAGAGCTTTAAAGACACAACATTATGAGCATCAAACTTTTTCGCGCTTCTGTTTTGCACTTCCTTTCAGACCCGGATATTGACGGCGAGAACGCGTACGAATTCTTTGAAGATGGCGCGCTTGTCGTGAACGACGGCCATGTTGTCGAGCTAGGCGAGGCAAGCGAACTGCTCGCCAAACATACTACAGCAGAGATCGTTGATTACACGGGTAAGCTGATTATTCCCGGCATGATCGACACACACATTCACTTCCCACAAGTCGAAGTGATTGCATCCTACGGCGAGCAGCTATTGGATTGGCTGAACAACTATACCTTCCCTGCTGAGCGCCAGTTTGAAGACAAGGAATACGCATCGAACATTGCGAACTTCTTTCTAGATGAATTGCTGAAGTGCGGCACCACAACCGCCTTGGTTTTCGGCACTGTACATAAGCAAAGCGTCGAAGCCTTCTTTGAAGCCTCAGAACAGCGCAATACACGGATGATCTGCGGCAAAGTGATGATGGATCGCAACGCGCCAGAGTATCTCACCGACACACCAGAAAGCGCATACCAAGACAGCAAAGCCTTAATCGAAGCATGGCACGAAAAAGGCCGTCAGCTGTATGCGGTCACGCCGCGTTTTGCGATCACCTCAACCGAAGCCCAGTTAGAGAAAGCCGGACAGCTTATTGCAGAACACCCAAGCGTATTTATGCAAACGCACATTAGCGAGAACCACGATGAGGTGGCGTTTGTCGACGAGCTATTTCCTGATGCGATTGATTACCTTGATGTATACGACCGCTATGGCCTGCTCGGCCCTCGCGCCGTATTTGCGCATGGCATTCACCTGTATCCGCGAGAGCATCAACGTTTGCGCGAGACCGGCTCAAGTGTCAGCTTCTGTCCGACCTCGAACCTGTTCTTAGGCAGTGGCTTACTCGATATACGCCAGCTCGAAAGAGAACAAGTGAACTACTCGGTTGCCACCGATGTCGGCGGCGGGACTAGCTTCTCGATGCTGACCACACTTGCTGAAGCCTACAAGATAAATCAACTTCAAAATCACAGCTTAAGCCCTCTCAAGAGTATGTACATGGCAACGCTAGGCAATGCCAAGTCGCTGCAACTGGATGACAAGATTGGCTCTTTTCAGGCAGGTCGTGAAGCCGACTTTGCGGTGCTTGATTATGATGCAACACCGTTGATGAGCCTGAAGCAATCCAAGTGCAAAACACTGGACGAAAAGCTGTTCGCAATGATTATTCTGGGCGATGACCGCGCAGTAAAAGCCACCTACGTCGCGGGCGAATGCGCCCACGAAAAACACTAATACACAGGCGAGGAGATTAACTGTGGAAGCGTATTTCCTGGAATGGTTGAACCTATTTTTCCGATGGTTCCATGTGATCGCGGGTGTCGCCTGGATTGGCGCCTCCTTTTATTTTGTATGGCTGGATAACAGCCTCGAAAACCCGCCGCAATGGAAAAAAGACAAAGGCATTGGTGGTGACCTTTGGGCGATCCACGGTGGCGGTTTTTACGAGGTTGCCAAATACAAACTTGGGCCAGAGGCAATGCCAGAGAACCTGCATTGGTTTAAGTGGGAAGCTTACACCACGTGGCTAACCGGCATGGTAATGCTTTGGATTATTTACTACGTTGGCGCTGAAAGCTTTCTGATCGACAACAGCAAGTTAGAGCTAACTCAATGGGAAGCCATTGGCCTGGGTATGGGCTTTATTACCGCTGGCTTTGTGGTGTACGAAATTCTTGTTAAAACGCCGCTGCGACATAAAGACGGTGCCTTTGGGCTGGTTCTTTTTGCCTTTTTAGCATTCATGGCTTGGCTGGCAGATCAGCTTTTCTCTGATCGTGGTGCGTACATCCACGTAGGTGCCTTAATCGGCTCGATCATGGCGGGTAATGTTTTCTTCGGCATCATGCCTTCGCAACGTGCGCTGGTTGAAGCGGTGCAACGCGGCGAAGCGCCTGATCCAAAATACGGTGCGTTCGCCAAGTTACGTTCCACTCATAATAACTACCTCACACTGCCGCTGATCTTCATCATGATCAGTAACCACTACCCGATGACCTAT
>NZ_LWFT01000693.1:0-1104 GCF_001635105.1 Oleiphilus sp. HI0079 | reverse complement strand
AAAACGGTCTTGCAACGAGTTGGTCGATATTCACTTCCGCCGGAAACAAGCGTACTTTCGGCGTTTATTCCAAAATCACTTAAAACAGCATTTGGAGCTTAATGTGCGGTTTATGCGTCATCACGTTGATAAGGTGTTTTTATGACAGGCTCCAAAAAAAGCAAAGTAAAAAAGGCAGACCAACAAGTGCGTGAAGAGCACCCGCAAGCGGCAGCACTAATGGAGCTGCATCTTGCGCATGAGCTGGCTTTGTTTGAGCGTGAAGCCTTTTTGGCATGGTTAAAACCAGAGCTTGAGTTGCATCTGTCCGTTGCGCGCGAGATGCCCTTGAGCGCGTTTGTCGACGCAGACCAAGTGAAATCGGTGATTGCGCGGAATGTTGTGGATAATGAAATACCGGGTGCGGTGGCTGAACTAGCCGGCGATGCAGCCGCTCAGCTGTTTAGTTCTGAGATGCATAAAAGTACACCTCTGCGCGACATCTTACCAACGGCGCACTTTGAAGAGTTTGTCGATAAGTTGCTTGAATTACCTGAGCAGAGAAAGAACGGCATTAACCATGTTATTGAGCTGCCGGTATACAAAGACCTGATTTCTGGAGTGCTCTACCAGGCCATTATCCGCTATATCTACGAAGAAAATGTGCTCAGCAAGAAGGTTCCCGGTGTTGCATCCATGCTCAAGTTTGGGAAGCAAATGCTTGATAAAACAGCCCCAAACCTAGACGGTGCCGTCGAAGAAAATGTACGTCACTATATCGCAAAAAACCTAGTCTTTATCCTGAAGGAGAGTAAAGCGTTTCTTGAAAACTCCTTGACCGAAGAAGACATCAAGACATCGACCATGGAGTTATGGGATGTGTTGGAAGATAAGACAATGTCTGAGTTTCAGCAAGGTATGGATAGCATCGATCTGTCAGAGTTTGTTGTTTTAGGATACGAATTTTGGAAGACATTCCGAAGCTCTGCCTACTTTAGAGAAAGTTACGAGCTAGTGGTTGACTACTTCTTTCAAGTCTACGGCGAAAGCCCGCTAGGAACCTTGCTTGATGACTTAATGGTCACTCCAGATCTCATGATGCGTGAGGCAGAAGTGTTTGCGCCA
>NZ_LWFT01000692.1:0-1089 GCF_001635105.1 Oleiphilus sp. HI0079 | reverse complement strand
CGTATAGGGCACTCTAAACATTTGTCCGCCAGGAAAAGGCATGTGTCTGAGTGACGCAAATGCATCAAACCGTTCAGCCTGACCTTTCACGACTTCACCAATTAGCTTACCGGCTAGGTGGGTGGTTGTTACGCCATGCCCACTGTAACCTTGTGCATAGTAAATCGAGTTATTAATGCGGCCAAACTGGGGGAGGCGGTTCATCGTTAATAAGAAGTCTCCACCCCAAGAATAATCTAGCTTGATATCAGTGAGCGTCGGGAACACGCGTTCAATATGTGGTCGCAAAAACCGTTCAATCGATGCCGGGTCTCCGCCACCGTAAGTCACCCCGCCGCCGAAGAGCAGTCGACCATCCCCAGTTAGGCGATAGTAATCAAGCTTATAATTACAGTCTTCGACACAGTAATTGTTGGGGATGAGTTCCTTTTGAAGCTCTTCGGGTAGCACTTCGGTGCAGACGATTTGCGTTCCACATGGCATGGTCTTCGATGCCAATTCTGGAAATAATCCACCAAGATACGCATTACCACAGACAATTAAGTAATCTGCGGTAACGGAGCCCGCGTCTGTTTTGATCACTGGGCGCTCCGAGCGAACAACATCGATTACTTTGGAGTCTTCAAACACACGTCCGCCCAAAGACTCAAACGCTCTCACTTCGCCTAACAAAAGATTCAAGGGATGGACATGCGCGCCGGTTTTATCGAGTAAGCCGCCAACATATGCATCCGTCGCGATCTCTTTGTGAATCGCTTCGCCATCGAGCATCTCTAGGCCTTGGTGACCAAGGCTCTCCCATAGTGCTTTTTGACCCTGAAGATGACCCATTTGCGTTTTATTGAATGCCGCAAAAATACCGCCGGGCCGGTAGTCGCAGTCAATGTTATATTTCTCGATACGGTTGCGAATAATGTCACCACCCTCAAACGCCATACTCCCGAGGGCTTGCGCCGTCGTCTTGCCGTATTTTCGCTCTATAACATCAATGTCACGTGAGTAGCTATTTACCAATTGACCGCCATTGCGCCCGCTTGCACCATAACCTATTCGAGCAGCTTCTAGTACGGCGACTTTATAACCGTTTTC
>NZ_LWFT01000691.1:0-1184 GCF_001635105.1 Oleiphilus sp. HI0079 | reverse complement strand
GTTAAACACTTAAAGTTCGCCACATACAAACAACGTCAACACAACTTCGATATCAAGGTTCTATTTATGCTTAAAAAAACCCTACTTAGTCTATCCATCGCATCTATCGCTTTAAGTGCTAGCCCAGCGTTTGCCTATGAGTCAGGAGACATCATCGTTCGCGGTGGTGCAGCAAACGTAACACCGGATGCATCTAGCGGCATGATCTTTATCGATACCCCTGCTCTGGGCAATACAGGAATTGATGGTGTTGACGTAGACGACGACACACAGCTCGGCTTAAGCTTAACCTACATGTTCAACCCAAGCGTAGGCATCGAGGTACTGGGTGCAACACCTTTTAAGCATGATATTTCGCTAGACGCTTTGGGAACAGATATCGCATCCACTAAACACTTGCCACCTACCGTAACGTTCAATTACCACTTTATGGACAGCGCGTCAGACTTCCAGCCCTATGTAGGCATGGGTTTAAATTACACTATGTTCTTTGAGGAGAAGGTCACTCCAGCACTAGACAATGCCGCCGTGTTTGATCTTCTTGCCTCCTCAACAGGCAATCTTCCTGCGGGCACCATCACATCCGTCGCGAATACCAAGATTGAACTGGATGACTCAACAGGCGTTGCGATTCATGCGGGTTTTGATTATGCATTGACGGATTCAATTGGCCTTAACGCCTCTTATTACTGGATAGACATCGACACCACTGCTGAAATCACAACCGACAGTAATGCTGGCCCGGTAAAAGCAACAGTTGACGTCGACATCGACCCATCTGTTTACATGATTGGCATGTCGTACAAGTTCTAAAGAAGTTCCATCACGACAATAGGGCAAGCAGCATTGCTTCGCCCTATTTTTTATTGCTTTAGTTTGGACCACGTAGCGATCACAACGGAGAAAGACGGCCTTACTCATTCACGGCGGCAAAACAAAGAGCCCTTGTAAAACCAAACCAACAATAAGAACACAACCATGAAAAAAATGAACGCCAGATTATTAAGCACACTCTTCAGTGCACTATTACTAACTAGCTCGATTAGCTTCGCTTGGACCCTTGAAGAAGATGACAATGGCATTAAGGTGTTTACTCAGGAAATTGAAGGCTCCGACTTCAAAGCATTTAAAGGCGAAATGAACGCCCAAGCGCAACTTGATGAGGTGCTAGATATCATCCGCGA
>NZ_LWFT01000690.1:0-978 GCF_001635105.1 Oleiphilus sp. HI0079 | reverse complement strand
GTATGATTGGTCGAAATGAGACCTTCTTTATGGTGGTCAATCTTAACGATCATTAGCGAAAGCATCTACATGGCGATAGGCAACCCTGAGCCGAAACACTGGCTTATCATTCCAGCAGCGGGCATTGGATCACGAATGGCCGCTGACCTACCAAAACAATATCTGAAAATTCACGAGAAGAGCATTCTGCAAACGACGATTGAGGCGATGGCTTCTGCGAAGCGTTTTGACGGAGTATTTATTGGTCTTCACCCTGATGATCAGTACTTTGCCTCTCTTACGATTGAGTGCGAGACACCGATAACCTCTTATATTGGCGGCACGGAAAGGGCAGAAACAGTGCTTGCTGGGTTGAAAGCTCTTGCCTCACAAGCCTCGAAAGATGACTGGATATGGGTGCATGATGCGGCTCGTCCACTTATATCGAGCAGCGAAATTCATGAACTGGAAGATACTCTTCTTCAGACCGATATTGGTGCATTGCTCGTATTGCCTTGTACTGACACGATGAAGATAGCGAGCCTTGAAGGCGAGCTGACGACCGTAGACCGCTCTTCTCTATGGAGGGCACAAACTCCGCAGGTGTTCCGTCACTCACTACTTGTCGAAGCCCTGAGCAAGGGGATAGCGCACGATTGGGAAATTACGGATGAGTCTTCGGCAATAGAGCAGTCAGGCCTTACCCCGCGACTAGTGCAAGGAAAAGGGACCAATATTAAAGTGACTCATCCTGAAGACCTCATGGTTGTCGAGCGGGGTGTGATTCGCGAAAAGTCGAGGCTTAAAAATATATCAGAGAACGTAAATGATATGAGCGATATACGAATTGGCAGTGGATATGATGTCCATGCTTTTGAGGATGGAGATTCGATTACCTTAGGTGGCGTAAAGATTCCGCATAATCAAGGCTTAAAAGCGCATTCCGATGGTGATGTTCTGTTACATGCTATATGTGATGCCTTGCTTGGAGCGCTTGCT
>NZ_LWFT01000689.1:0-521 GCF_001635105.1 Oleiphilus sp. HI0079 | reverse complement strand
AAGAGCATTCCGTTATTTCATTATAACGCTTTGCTGTTTTAATTAAGTTTTGTTTTTAGCTCATAGAGCAAATTTAGTGCATCCCTGGGGGACAAAGCGTCTATATCGATCGATTTTAGCTGCTGCTCTATGGGGCTGGGCGCGGTTGCAAACATATCCGCCTGAAGGAATTCGTCATCACTGTTGGCAAGAGCTGGTTGTCCACTTTTCTGTGCACATGCAACGTTTTTTGCCTGAGCAGAGGTGGAATCTTGCCCGTAATCTTTGTGTGAACCAAGCTCTAATTGCAGCAGCTTTTGCTTCGCGTGATCAACTACCACCTGCGGTACGCCGGCTAATTGTGCGACTTGTAGTCCGTAGCTCTTGCTAGCGGAGCCATCGAGAACGTTATGGAGGAAGATAATTCGGTCATCGTGTTCGGTTGCCTTTAGATGGACGTTCACAACATTGCCTAATTGCTCGCCCAATTCTGTCATCTCAAAGTAATGCGTCGCAAACAGAGTAAAAGCATTTACGTTGTT
>NZ_LWFT01000688.1:0-1242 GCF_001635105.1 Oleiphilus sp. HI0079 | reverse complement strand
GCCAGAATGTATCCTGTTATTCGGCGCTGCTCGTTTGAGGCGGTGCCCAAGTATTAATAATAAAAAATAGTCGTCAAATAGCGGTTCTTTTGTCCCACTAAATGTTGTCAGCTTGTGTGCTTATTTTTGGTGCGTAATGTTTTTTATGCACAAAGTTTGCACTGCTTTGCTATGCCTTGAATTTGCTGGGTTGGAAAAAATATCTTAGAAGTATTGAAAATCTTAACGTATTGTTTTTAATAGCTTTTATTGTGTTTTGATCAAAAAGCCCTCAAGCTGTTTCAAACGTGCGTATTATCGCTATTCTTGCGCGTTTTTTATGTCTTACCCCCAGAGTTATCCACAGAAAGTGTGCATAAGTTTATGTCAGATCAACCCGATTATTTTTTGTGCTTTTACGTTCCCGAAGAATATGTGGAAACCGTTAAGAATAGTGTGTTTGAAGCCGGCGGAGGCCGACTGGGTGATTATGAACATTGTTGTTGGCAAGCGCGTGGGCAAGGCCAGTTTCGGCCGATCGACGGTGCAGCGCCATTTATCGGGAAGCACAACCGGCTTGAGCGACTTGATGAGTATAAAGTAGAGATGGTGTGTCAGAAGAGTGAGTTAAAGGCCGTTGTTCAGGCATTAAAAAAGGCCCACCCTTATGAAGAGCCGGCCTTCCACGTTCTCAAGCTTGAAACGGACTTCTAATCATCTTGAATGACTTCGAACTCGGGTTCTCTGGGTTCTCTATAAATATCTGAGACATGCGTTGAAAACTCGCCATGCTGTCGGTCTTCAAAGTAGAGTTTGAGGGTTCTTTTTACAGTCGGAAAGGCTAGATCATCCCACGGGATTTCGTCTTCTTCAAAGAGCTGGCATTCGAGGCTTTCGCTGCCAACGCCAAACTTGCCGTCAATTAATGTAGCAAGAAAATACATATGTACCTGATCAATCTGCGGAACATTAATGACCGTATACAAGGTGTGTAACTTGACTCTCGCTTCGGCTTCTTCCCAGGTTTCGCGGGCAGCGGCTTCCATCGTGGTTTCTTGGTTTTCCATAAAACCCGCCGGTAGCGTCCAATAACCGTGCCGGGGTTCTATTGCGCGTTTGCACAATAAGACTTTGCCTTCGTGGACAGGAATAGTCCCAGCAACGATGTTTGGGTTTTGATAATGAATGGTTTCGCATCCGAGGCAGACATACCTGTGTCTTGTGTCGTCATCGGGTATTTTTTGCGTTACTTCTTCGCCGCAA